>JAPKZC010000445.1 GCA_026394025.1 Candidatus Solibacter sp. | reverse complement strand
GATGAAGGTTTCCAGAAAATAGATCGGGTGCCCGTAGATGCGCTCCCAATCCTGCGAGATCTGGCGGGCCATGCGGCCGAGGATATGCGACGCCAGGTGCGGGATGGTGACCCACGGGGAACCCATCACATAATGCCCATCTTTTGGAGACCGTCACGGTTTACTACCGTTGGCACCCATGTTTCAGCCAGTCCTCGCCAGTTCGTCAGCGCAAGAAAGGGACCAATGCCGAATGCGTAGTTTGTCAACTCGCCGATGGCACGACCCTCTCGATCCCCGCGTGGATGTTGAGTCCGGACTGCGCCCAGCTTGCACTCGGCCCTCCTCAGATTGCGGTCGCAGCGCTGTTGGAGCTTCGGGATCTACTCTCTGCCTTACCAACCGCCTCCGGCTTGCCTAACTCTTCGCTGCCATCATTTCGGGAGGAGGCAGCAGCCGATGAGGCGACCCGTAGAACCATCCCAACAGTTGAATCTGTCGCTACTAACCGCGACAGCGTGCGTGGTTCCCGACGAGAAACAAAAGGAACTGATGCTCGCCCTGGTGGAACTTTTGAGCGGCGCAGCGGCCGAGGGCGTCCAGTCACAAGCCAAGGGAGGCGATGATGAATCCGAAACTGACGCCTGATCGTCTCCGACGCCGCGCCGTGGTGTATGTTCGGCAATCCTCCCCTGGCCAAGTCCTTCATCATCAGGAGAGCCAGCGACGCCAGTACGGACTGCTGGATCGGGCTCGCGAACTGGGCTTCCAGGACGTCGTCGCGATCGATGACGATCTGGGCCGTACGGCATCTGGTTTGGTGGATCGCCCCGGATTTCAACGTCTGGTGGGAGCGGTCTGCACGGGAGAAGTGGGAGCCGTGTTCTGTATCGAAGCATCGCGATTGGCGCGCAATGGCCGCGACTGGCATCATCTGATCGATCTGTGTGGCCTGGTGGGCGCAGTGCTGGTGGATTTCGATGGAGTCTACGATCCGAATCTCGTGAATGATCGATTGCTCCTTGGGATGAAGGGTACGATGTCAGAGTTCGAGTTGAACCTCTTGCGGCAACGATCACGGGAAGCAATCCTCCAGAAAGCTCGCCGCGGCGAACTGCAGTTTCTCCTGCCCGTCGGTTTCTGTTGGAATGGCAGTCGCAAGATCGAAAAGGATCCCGATCAGCGCGTGCAGCAAGCGATCCAGTTGATCTTTGGCAAGTTGGAGGAATTGGGAAGCGTTCGCCAGACGCTGCTTTGGTTTCGTCAACAGAACATCTCCATACCGGTGTTGCCTCGAGATCCGGGCGGGCCTCCGATCATTTGGAAGTTGCCTGTCTATCGCCAGATCTGGGCTATCCTCACCAATCCTGTTTACGCGGGCGCCTACGCCTTCGGCAGAAGGGAGATTCGCACCAGCATCGTGGACGGTCGGGCCAGGAAGAGCAAAGGACACTTAAAGCCGCGATCCGCGTGGACGGTCTTGATTCCCAACCACCATTCCGGGTACGTTAGCTGGGAGCAGTATGAGCGAAATCAAACTCTGCTGGCGGCAAATGCCCATATGAAGTCCGACGGAAACGCCAAAGCTGGCCGTGGTGGAACTCAGCCTTGCAAAAAACGCGCGACCTGGAAGATAGACTCGATGGTTTCGACCGCGGGACCAACCAAGCGCCCGTACCAAACAAGGAACTGCTCTTGAGTTTGGCCCAGGACTTGCCGGCGATCTGGAACTTACCCTCGACGGACATGCGGTTGAAGCAGCGGATCGTACGCATTCTGATTGAAGAGATCGTGGCGGATGTAGATGAGAGCAGCCGTGAAATCGTGCTGTTAATCCACTGGGCCGGCGGTCGGCATTCCGAACTACGCGTGAAAAAGCGGACGGGTCAACACGGCAAGTGTACGAGTCTGGAAGCGATTGAAGTGGTACGGCACATGGCCGGCCGGTTTCCGGACGAACTCATCGCCGCCACCTTAAACCGTCTGGGGTTGCGCACAGGGGTCAACAACGCATGGAATAAGCTGCGCGTGTGCTCGTTACGGAGCTATCAGCAACTACCCGCCTTCAATCCCGATCACCCGCAGTCGACGATAACTCTGGAGGAAGCGGCGAGGCGCCTACACGTAAGTGCAGTGATCATACGGCGCCTGATCGCAGAAAAGACACTTCCCGCCAGTCAGGTCGTAGAGTGTGCGCCATGGGAGATCCCCGCCGAAGCGCTGGCGTCCGAATCGGTCCGAAGCGCGATCCGCAATATCAAGAGCCGAACCACGCGCCCGCGAACTCACATCGTGGATGGCCAGCAGACAATGTTTTCAGAAGGTTAGTGAGGTCTAGCAGAATGTTACAGCATCCGGCAGAATTAGAAAGCGCGTGTTGTATGCGAGGAATCGGATGTTGCGCCGTCTTGCCTCGCCGTTCCAGCCGATGAAGCGGTCCCGGCTAGCCAGGTGCCGCGGCGCCGAACTCCACGCCAGATAGGCCACCGGCCGCTCCTGCGCCCACACCAGATACTTCAAGTGCTCGCCCACGGGCTGCTCATACCGCAGGTAATGAAACTGCTCCATCAGGCTGTGGAACAGCGGTTCGTCGGCTGTGCGCCGCACGAGCTGAATCTCGATCGGACCCAACGCCCCCAGCGGCATCGTCAGCGGCGTGGTGTCGATCAGGACTGCTTCCGGCCGCGGACGCGCCGTGCGCCGCTGACCGACGATGCGCCAGCGCACTGCCGGCAACTCGATCTCGCCAGCCCGCTCCAGCATCAGCAGCAGGCCCCGGCATACCACGTCGCGCAACGCCCCGTTGGCCTGTTTCCATCCCAGCGCTTCGCACAACTCCCGCGACAGCTTCCAACGGCTGCTGTGGGGATGCTCCCGAATGAACTCTCTTAGGAAAGTAATCTGCTCACGGTCGATCGTTTGCCCGCTATAGCGCCACGTTTCCGCTTCCGCCATAGCCGCAGCATGCCAAAAATAAAAGCAGAACGTAAGCCTTTTGTTGGAGGTTTTTTCAACTTACTTTTCGCCACACCGGAGCGGCTTCAGTTTCCGGGTTGCCCGCCGCCAACAGCAACTGCGCCTGGTGCGCCTGGAGCACACGGGAGGGCTCTTTGCCGCTCGGCCACCACACGAATCGCCCCTGCGACAGCCGTTTCTGCGCCAGCCAGAACCCTTGGCCGTCATAAACCAGGATACGGATCGAGGTCCCGCGACGGCTGCGGAATACAAACAGGCATCCCGAGAAGGGATCTGCCCGGAGCTTGTCCTGGCACAGTCTGGCGAGCGAATCGATGCCCTTCCTGCCATCGACCGGTTCGATCGCAACCAGGATGCGCATCTGCGGTGTGATCTGGATCACGCCGACTCCCACAATGACCGGCTCAGTCCGGCGAGATCCGGTGCTGTGGACCCTTTCCACTGGATGCGCATCTTGCCGCGCGGCCCTGTCAACTCGATGACGCACTCCGTCAGACCGGGTCCAGAGGACAGGGGTGCCCCAACTCCAAGAAGCCACCCGCCGGCTGCGGCGTGGGGGCTCGCCTAACCCGCCCGGCGGCCGGCTTGGTCGATTTAACCATGCCCTTCAGCTTGCTATGCTCCAGGTGCAGAGTCTTGGCGGTACGGAATACCCCATGCTCCCGAGCCACCTCAGCGGCTGCCGCCCACAACGCCGCTGGAATCGGCAGGCGCCCACGGTGTGAACTCCGCCAGCGCTCGAAGCGCCGGTAAATCCTCTCCATGCCAACCGGAACCTCAGGCAGTGTCTTGGTGGTCATCGTCAGTCCTCCCGTCCCCTGCCGGGACTACGACCGACGTTACCAACTACGCTTACGCCGCTTCATGCAGGCTTGCCGAAAGCTCACGAATGAACGGGCTGAAGTAGAGACAAGCTGAAGGCCCTCCTTGAACGTGCCCGGACGACAAGGATGTATCCGTTTCATTGTGATCCCATCCGCTACCGGATGCCGCCGCGGGGAACTGCTGGCCTTGCAGTGGTCGGATACAGAGTGCATTCCGGGTAGCTCCCGGCAAAGCGGCAGCGGAATCACGCCGACCCAGCCACGGGCGGCGAGGCCGGAGGGAAGGCTTCCGATTCAGCGCGTTTGATTGCGGTCAGGATCGCGGTGTAGGCATACCGATTCCCCAGATGCCGGAGCGCATCGCTGAGTGCTTCATCATGTCCCCTCAGGTCGTCGACAAGCGACATGATTTGCGCGGTATCGAGCGAGGTCACGGCGTCCCTCAATTTGCGTCGTAACTCAGGAGGAAGCGCCGCGAGCGCCTCGGGACGCAGAACCGTGGACTCACGGGCGCGTCCATCCTCCGCCGTCGCCGAACGATAGCGGACGCCCAGGTGACGCGCCATGCAGCCAAACAGGTCTGCCGGACGAAATGGCTTGAAAGCGAAGTCGTCAAAGCCTGCGCTCACCACGGCCTCACGGTCCGAAGCGTAGGCAGACGCAGTAATGGCGACGATTTTCACGTCCGCGCCGCCCTCCAACCCGCGAATCTGCCGTGTCGCCTCCGTGCCGCTCATCAATGGCATACTGAGATCCATCCAGATGAAGTGCGGACGCCACCCCTGGAATGCCTCGATTCCGAGTGCGCCATTCTCCGCCACTCTCACTTGAAAGCCGGCGCGTATGAGTAGTTGCCTTAGCACAGTGGCGTTTTCCGCATCGTCTTCGACGATCAGGACGCGGTACTCACCTTGGCCGGATTCCAGGATAAAACGATGTTCGGCGGCCAGTTCCGAATCATCAAGCTCGGACTCATGAGCCAGTTCCAGCGGCACCTCCACCGTGAAACGTGAGCCTTGGCCGACCTTGCTCTCGACGCGCAAAGTGCCGCCCATCATCTCCACGAAGCGGCGGGTGATGGTTAGGCCGAGACCGGTGCCGGTCTGCCCGGTTGGTTTGCCCACTTGTTCGAACGGTTCGAAGATCCGGGCCATCTCGTGCTCGGGAATTCCCACGCCGCTGTCCTGAACCTCGAAACGCACTCGCGGGCGTCCGGGGTCGCCGGGCGGGATGGCGCTCAGACGCAGTTCCACGGTCCCTTCTTTGGTGAACTTGATGGCGTTGCCGAGCAGGTTGATCAGGATTTGCCGCAGTTTGGAAGCGTCCACGCGGACGTAGCGTGGTACGTCCGGAGCCTGATGATAGACGAGGGACAGACTCTTGTCCTCTGCCCGCACCCGCATCATCTCGATGACTTTGCCGACCGTGGCGATCAGGTTGTTGCCAGCGATGGCGAGTTCCTGTTTGCCGGACTCGATCTTGGCCACGTCCAGTACGTCGTTGATCAGACCCAGGAGATGTTCGCCGCTGCCGCTGATGGTGTTGATCTGCTGCCGCTGTTCTTCATCGAGGTTGCTGTCGCGCAGCAGGCTGGAGAAGCCGAGGATGGCGCTGAGCGGTGTGCGCAGTTCGTGGCTCATGTTGGCCAGGAATGCGCTCTTGGCGTGGTTTGCCGACTGCGCCTGATCGCGTGCCGCCACCAGTTCCGCCGTGCGCTGGTCCACCAACGCAGCCAGTTTCTCCCCGCGCTGATGGAGCGCTTTGACCCGCAGTGAATAGAATGTCAGCATCGACCCGGCCAGCAGCAGCGTACCCAGAGTCTCCGCCCACCAGGTCCGCCACCACGGCGGTAGAATGGTGATCGCCAATGCCGCACCCTTGCTGCTCCACGTACGGCCGTCGCTCGATGCCTCGGCACGGAACACGTATTCGCCAGGTGGCACTTCCGTGTAGCGGGCCAGCCGGTGTGTAGTGTCCACTTCGATCCACTTGTCCTCGTATTGTTCCAGCTTGAAGCGATACCGGATCTTCCGCAGGTTGAGATAGTTGACGGCGGCAAACTCAAAAGTCAGGCTGTTCTGCCAGTACTTCAGCCGCGTGGAGTCGAGACCCAGGAAGGGTGCATCTTTCGAATTGATCTGGAATGAGGTCAGCGCCGCCGGGACCTGTTCCAGACGCGGCAGAACATCGCGAGGATAGAACGTATTGAACCCGGTGCTCCCGCCGAAATAGAGCCGCCCGTCCCGCGCGGCAAAGCAAGCAAACTGAAGGAAATCCGGGCCTTGAAGCCCGTCCCTTTGATCGTAGTTGTCGAACCGCCTTGTCCTTGGATCGAAGCGCGATATGCCTTCGGACGTACTCATCCAGAGATTTCCTTCGCGGTCGGGGACCATGCACTTGAGGTAGTCGGTGGCAAGTCCTTCCGCCATCGCGTAACGCTGAGCCTTCTCCGTGCTCGAGTCGAACTCGTAGAGCCCTTTGTTCGTCGCCAGCCACAGCGCTCCGCTGGAATCCTCATACATCGAGAAAAATGCTGTCACGGAG
>JAPKZC010000508.1:1350-6373 GCA_026394025.1 Candidatus Solibacter sp. | reverse complement strand
CTGCTACGTTCGCGAATGGCAGCGTGGGTGTGCCATACTCAGCCACGTTCACGCCCTCGGCAGGAACTGGGCCGTACACGTTCGCTCCTGCTACCGGAACGAACCTGCCGGGACTCTCGTTGAGCCCCGGCGGAATTCTGTCGGGTACGCCGAATTCCGCCGGGCTGTTCTTTGTCACGGTGACGGTAACGGATAGCGTCGCTAACACTCTGACAATCTCCCGCGGATTGGTTATCGACAATGCCGGACAAGCCCAGGGTATCGGCATGCCGCCTACCATCCAATTGAATTACGTTCTGACCGCTCCGGCACCGGCTCCGGTTCCAATCAATGTGACTGCAACCAGCGGCTCCATTCCATTTACCGCCGCGGTCGAGGGAATTCCAGGCGCCACTCTCACACCTGCCGTTGGAAATGCGCCGGCGGGTTTGAATTTGAATCTGAATACCGCCGGCCTCGCGGCCGGCACGTTCGCCGGTGTGGTGGCCGTCAACTCGCCCCAGTCGGCGAATGGCTTCACCTATTCTCCGATCGTCCTGACCGTCACGCCCCCCCCGCCTTGCAGTTACAGCCTGAACCCAACCGCCGGAAGTATCGCGGCGACCGGCGGCACGAACAGCTTTAGCGTCTCGGTGGGCTCCTTGTGCGCCTGGACGCCGGTGGCGTCTGATCCCGCATGGATCACCATCACATCGGGTGCCGGACCAGGGTCGGGGACAGTCGGCTATACCGTGGCGGCTAACCCTCCGGGCCAGCCCGCGCGAACCGGCAGCATTACGGCAGGCGGGCAGACATACACGATTACGCAATTCGGGTCGGTCTGCACGTTTGCTGTCAGCCCGCCAAGCGTCAGTGAGCCGGCCGCCGGAGGCCAGATCACGGTGAACGTCCTGTCATCCCTGGGCGGCTGCCCGTGGACCGCGTCCGGTTTGGGCGCGACCCCGGTGAGCGGCGCGGGCAATGGCAGCGTCACGGTGACCATCCCGGTAAACATCTTGAACGCGCCGGTCGTGTACACGGCCAGCATCGCCGGGCAAACCCTGACGGTTAACCAGGCGGCAGCCAATGCGGTGCCGCCGCCCTGCGCGTATTCGCTAAGTCCCGGGGCGGGGGGCGCCCCAGCCGTCGGCGGCAACGGCGGCTTCAGCGTTGCGGTGGGACCCACGTGCGCGTGGACGCCCGCAACACCCAATCCAACGTGGATCACGGTGACCGCGGGCGCGGGCCCCGGTCCGGGCGCCGTCAGTTACAGCGTGGCACAGAATCCTCCGGGCCAGCCCGCGCGAACGGGCAGCATCACGGTGGCCGACCAGACTTACACCATTACGCAGTTCGGTTCGACCTGCTCATTTAGCATCAGCCCGGGAAGCACCACCGCCACCTCGGGCGGCGGCACGGCCACGGTGAATATCACGTCCTCAGTGGCGGGGTGCCCGTGGACGGCGTCGGGCCTGAGCGCCGCACCGGCTTCCGGGGCGGGCAGCGGGAGCGTAACGCTAACCATTCCTGCCAACAATCTCCCCGCGACGCAGACCCTCCATGCGACGGTGGCGGGGCAGGACTTTGCGGTCACGCAGAGCGGGATCAACTGCACGGTCGCGCTGGACTCTTCTAGTATTTCGATGGGTTCCGCGGGCGGCACGGGATCGGTGAACGTGACTACGCCGGCGGGCTGCGCGTACAACACGGTAGCGGGTCCGGGCTGGATTCCGATCACCTCGGGTGGTAGCGGGGCGGGTCCGGGACCGGTTACGCTTTCGTTCTCGGTGGCGGCCAATTCGACCACAACTGGGCGAAGCGGGACGTTCTCCGTGGGCGGCCAGCCGTTCCAGGTGAATCAGGACCCGACACCGTGCAGCGTGACGGTGGGTGCTTCGACGCTGGCTAAGCATCAAGCGGAGCCACGTGGGCGACGGTTGCCCCGTCTTCGGGCACGGGCGACGCGACGTTGAACGTCACGGCGCCTACCAACTCGGCCTCGGCGTTGGCGCGCTCCACGCTGATGACCATCGCCGGTCAATCGGTAGGGGTGACGCAATCCGGGACCACCTGCACCTACAGCCTGGGCTCGAGCACGGCGAGCGTGCCCTACGGCGGCGGCAGCGGTAGCGTAACCGTGACGGCTCCAGGGGTATGCACCTGGACTACTGCGCCAGACGGGGCGGCTCCGTGGCTGACGATTGCACCGGGCGCATCCGGAGGCACTTCGGACGTGACCTTCACGGCGGCGCCGAACACAGCGGCGACTCCGCGTAGCGGAACCGTGACCGTGGCCGGACTGCCCTACACGGTGGCGCAAGGCGCGGCTCCTTGCGCCTATGTGCTGAGCTCATCGAGCACCTCGGTGGCGGCAGCCGGGGCATCCTCTTCGTTCACCTTCTCTACCGGAACGGCGGGGTGCTCGGCTACGGCCTTGAGCTACAGCAGTTGGCTGACGGCCGGCACCAGCAATGCACCGGATGGGATGTCGGGAACGGTGAACTTCACGGCGGCGGCCAACCCGGCCGGGACCACCCGTACCGGGACCATCCAGTTCGGCGGGCAGACTTTCACGGTGGCGCAAACCGGGGCCCAGTGCGCGTATAGCCTGAACGCGTACGGGATCCTGTTCGGCAAGACTGGCGGCGGCAACTCGGTGAAGGGGTCCCTATCGGCGCTGGGCTGCGTGCCCAGTGTGGGCACGGATCAGCCGTCGTACGTGCTGCTGTCGCCGCTGACGGGGCCGGTGCTCAACATCTTTACGCTGCCCTATTCGCTGGTGACGTTCAACTCGACGGTCACCACGGTTAGGCGGATGACTATCACCTTCGGTGGGCAGATCTACACGATCAAACAGACGTCATGGTAAGGCAAGGGGACGAGGAGATGATGCGGAGAGCGAACATGCGGACAAGAAAGCTCGCAACGTGGCAGTGGCTGGCAATGGCAGCCGCACTCTGCTCGGCCCCGGTGATCCGGGCCGCGGATAAAGGTACGGATGCTGGCGGCTATACGGCGACGGACAGCGCGGTGTACAGCTTCATCGACCTGGTAGGTGGCGGTGGAAGCGCCAGCGTACTGGCGGGGACGGACGACGGCGTGGCCCTGGTGACGCTGCCGTTCCCCTTCCAGTTTTACGGCAAGAGCTACACACTGGTGTGCACCAGTGCGAACGGGCTACTGACGTTTGTCACCAGCGCGGCGGAGTGCGCGCCATCGGTGGACTTCGCCAATACGGACGTGACGTCGACAGCGCTGCCGGGCGATGCCCCGGCGGTGATGCCCTTCTGGACGGATTTGACGTTCCAGGTATCGGGCGGGGGCGCGGTGTACTACCAAACGCAGGGCGCGGCGGGCAGTCGCCGGTTCGTGCTGGAATGGAGCAACGCATATCCTCAGGGATCGGGAAACCCGGTGACCTTCGAAGCGATCTTGTACGAAGGCAGCAACAAGGTGCTGTTCCAGTACCAGACGGTGGATCTGGGAGCGGGTAATCCGGCGGCACGTGGCGGGTTGGCCACGGTGGGGATTCGGGACACTGGCGGGAACTCAAATAACCGGCAAATCGCGTGGAGCTACAACGCCGCGGTACTGGGCAACAGCACGGCGATTCAGTTCACGCCGCCGGCCGGCGCGCAAACTTCGGTGAACACGATCACCACCGCGCCCCCGGGCTTGCCGGTGACGATCGATGGGACCAGCTTTACGACGCCGAAGGTGGTGAGTTGGACCCCCAACACCAGTCATACGCTGGCGGTGATTTCGCCGCAGACCAACGGCGGGACGCGGTACACCTTGACCGGGTGGTCTAGCGGCGGGTCTACGCCGCAGGTTACAGTGCAGGCGCCGCCCACGGGCACAACCTTTACGGCGACCTTCCGGACGGACTATCAACTGACCACAGGGACCAATCCGGCGAACGTCGGGTCGGTGAGCGGAGCCGGGTGGTATGCCGCCGGGAGTATTGCGGCGGTGACGGCGACGGTGCCGGCAAACTACCAGTTGGCGGCTTTCTCGGGAGATCTGCGCGGCGTATCCAATCCGCAGAACTTGACCATGGACGGCCCCAAGAACGTCGTGGCGAACTTCCAATCCACGGCGGCGCCGGTACTGAACGCGGCCGTGACCGGCAAGGCGGATGGCGCGACAGCGGGTCAACGGGTGTGGACCATTCGGCTGGCTAACACCGGGTTGGGAACGGCAACCGGGGCGCAGATTTCGGCGGTGACGCCGTCGCGTGACAGTGGGCACAATCGCACCGGCCACGAATTTGACGGGCCAGGTGACGCTGAGCTTCTCGGGGTGTCCGGACACCACGGCACGCTTCTCCCTGAAAGTAAGCTTCACGGCGAACAGCGGCGCGTACTCCGGATCGACGACCATAAATAACCAGACGAAATAGGCATAGGAATCAAACCATGAAACTAACGCAGATGATTTTGGCGGCGGTGGGCGTGATGGCCGTCGGCTTTCCGGTGAGTGCCGACCCAATTGTGATCTTCTCCCTGTCACCGGCGAACGGTGTGCTGGCAGGCCAGGCGGGGACTGCCGTGGGATGGGACTACAGCATAAGCACGGACAGCGCGTACGTGACGATCCAGAACATCCTGTTCGGTGACGGAACGCCGATCGGGACGTTCAGCACGCCGGGAATACCGTTCACGGTCGCGTCGGCGGGTTCGCCGATCACTGCTCCCTGGATTATGGACATTTCGGGCTTGCAGTACGATATTTTCGCGACGGCGATATTGGGGGCATCCACCCAGGGACTCATGACGTTGATCTATGACGCGTACTCGGACGCGGATTTGACCGACCAGATCGTCTGGGGTGGGGAGGTGAATGCCCAGTCGGATACGGGCGCCGACCTCAACGCGGAGGTCAGCGTCAACGCGGAGGCCGTGACTACCGTCCCGGAACCCGGATCGGCAGGGCTGCTCGGGATCGGAATCTGCTGTGCGGCACTGGCGGCAGTCTGGAGAACCAGACGGGGCCAGGTCCCCATCGCAGGCCGTTGGCGTTGATGCCGGGTTTTGCCCGGAAT
>JAPKZC010000508.1:852-1331 GCA_026394025.1 Candidatus Solibacter sp. | reverse complement strand
GGCAAGTGCGGGCGACGCGCCGGCGCCCGCGCGTACCGGCCGGATCGCTCCACGCATGTTCTGGTTGAATAACCTAACCGGCCGGCTTGCGGCGGAGCTTCCCGCGTCGCCTTGTTGCTTGTATGCCTCGCCGGTCGAGAGATCGTGAACCCAACCAAAACCAAAAGTAACCCCCGAGCCCAAGCGCCGTAAGCCGGTCGGCGTTGAGGTGCGGGTTTTCCGATATGTCTCGCGCAGCGTTCACCGATTTTCCCGCTCCGCCCGGGGCACGGCAGACTCGGAACTTGCCGCCTCAAATGCGAATCTTCCTTCTTATCTCATTGAGCTACTTGGGGATCGACTTGGCGTGCGAAGTTCCTGGACTGCAAGCGTGTACAAATAGCCCTTGGAACCTCGCCGTGATTCGTGCTATCCATTAAGTTCTTCCTCCGAGGAGCACAATGCATCGTAAAGGAATGGTCTCTATCTGGTTCTTCATC
>JAPKZC010000508.1:0-845 GCA_026394025.1 Candidatus Solibacter sp. | reverse complement strand
TCTCTACGAACTCTCCAACCCGCCGGCGCACCCCGTGGTCCACGCGGAGCTTCACGCCGGTATCTGGTGGGGCGCGCTCCTGCTCATTCTGGGGATCTTTTACGCTGTGAAATTCCGCCCCGGCCGGGGCTAGACCAGGGCTAGACCGAAGTTCCCGCTCTCGGTGAGCGGGAAGTATCGGCTCCTGCTCCTTTCCGATTCGTTCCGCCATCCGCGCCAGTTCCCGGCGCGCATTTTCCATCTGGCCCTGTGCTTGTATCTGTTGCGGGCGCGTCACTTCCGGCAGCGCTTCGGCAAGCCGCCTTCCGGTACGTCGCAGGATTGCGAGCACCATATCCAGATCGCGCTGCACTTGTTCCACCGCTGCCGGCGTGGCTGCCGGCGCCTGCCGCTGTATGCCCGGCTCGCCGCGTATCGCAGCGATGCGCGACGAAAGCCGCCGCCATGCGCGTGCAGTCGTCGACGTTGACTCGCGCAGCCACTCGTCTCCTTTTCGACTGGCCAACCCCCTGCCCGTGCAGATTGTCAGTGAACTCCTGCCCCTGGCCACCGGCAGGCCGCCAATACTCGCGATAACCTCCTCTGCGAATCTCCCTTCCCTTCATTACTCCCAAGGACCCCGCCATTTCCGGGGCCGACACCGGTCAACCGGCCGCCATGCGAAGTTCCTGAAAAGGTCCACCCGGAACAAAGGTCCACCCAGAACTGTCGCAGCAAAGTAGTAATGTCCTATTTGGGCAAAGTAGAAATGTCCTATTGACAGGGTCCAGCCTGGAGGGTGGACGAAGGACAACTGCTGATGACCCAAGCCGAACGAGACCGGCTGGTGGCCCTCAAGAAGGCCA
>JAPKZC010000709.1 GCA_026394025.1 Candidatus Solibacter sp. | reverse complement strand
CCGTAGGCGGTATCGCCCAGAAGACGAGTTTCCGCCTGGACCTGACGGGGGCCGACAGGCTCCTTTTTCACTGGGGCGATACCGAGCTCAGCGTCACCTACCAGAAGATCAACACGGTGGAGTACGGGATGAATGTAAGCCGGCGGTATGCGGCCGCAGTGTTGATTTCGCCGATCCTGTTGCTCAGCAAGTCGCGCAGGCACTTTGTGACGATCGGGTATGTCGATGAAGAAGGCAAACAGCAGGCACTGGTTTTCCGCGTGGAAAAGGGAGACATCCGTTCCGTACTGGCAAGTCTGGAAGCTCGAACGGGCCGCCGGATCGAGTACCAGGGCAGCGAGGCACGAAAGGCAGGCAAAGGATGACGTGGCTTCCGGTTCTTCTGGCTGGTCTCGGGATATCCGCGATGGCGTCGGATAACCCGCCTTCAACGGCCGCGATCGAAGAGAATTCGTTGAAGCAGTTGTTGCAGATCCATCGTGTGTACGTGGACCACCTGACAGGCGGAGAGACCGCGGCACAGATGCGCGATATCTTGTTGAGCAGCCTGGAGGGCAGCAAACTGTTCGTGCTCACGGAGAACCAGGAGCGGGCCGATGCCACGCTGAAAGGCGCGGCGGAAGACCTGGTGTTCACCGAGGTACACAGTTCGTCGGACAGTCTGAATGCGCGGTCGAATATTGGGACCGGGCGCAGCAGCAGCACGTCGCGCGGTATGAACGCGGGTTTCGGCATCGGCGAAAGCGAAAGCGAACATTCCTCGGAGCGGCGTCACGAAGCGGTGGCGGCGGTGCGCCTGGTCAACAAGGAAGGCGACGTGATCTGGGCCACGACGCAAGAGAGCCTGGGGGCGAAATTCCGTGGGGCCAGCACGGACGTGGCGGACAAGATCACGGCCAAGCTCAAAGAGGATTTCGCACGGGCACGCAGGCTGGTGACCAACACCACGAGGGTAGTCCCGCCGGGCGGTTCGGCGCCGCAGCAATTGGGGCAGATCGCGCTCAAGTAGCAGTGAGAGCCCACCCACCACTGTAGTTCGCCTAACATAGTGACAAGACCGCTCCTTTACTTCACGGCCGCGGCGCGGCTGGGAGCATGGCGGCCCCAATCAGAGCGACGACCATGGGGCGGTTGGTGGAGGGAGGACGCAATGATCCCATTGCGATTGAGGATTGCGGGGCTGTTGCTGGTGGCGGCGGCACAAGTGGGGTTGGCGCAGGACACGGGCCAGTGGAGCAGCGTGCAGTCGCTACGCAAGGGCGACCGGGTGGGTGTGGTCCAGGCGAATCAGAAGCGAGTGGAAGGCCGGTTTGAGAGCGCCACCGACGCGCGCATCACACTGCAAGCGGACCAGCAGATCACGCTGGAGAGAGCCGAGGGGGGCGATTGGCGTGGCGGCGGGCGCCGTGGTGGATGGGACTTTGGGACAGTACTTTCGCAATGAGACGGGTGGCACTGCGAAGGGATTGATCACGGCTGCCGGCGGGGCGGCGGGGGCGGGAATCGGGGCGGCGGCGACGGGCGGGTATCGCACGGTCTATCAACGCGCGAAGTAGGTCAGGCAAGGAGGTCGCGGATGGCGTGGAGGAGTTCGCGAGTTCTTACCGGCTTGAGCAGGATGCGCGAAACCTGCTGCTCTTCGGGTTGGCCGTATAGATCTTCGGGCCAGCCGGAGAGGACGATCACCGGGGCGCGGCAACCCAGATCCCGGATGCGGCGGATGAGGGCCATACCCTCTTGAGCGTCGGGCTCGCCCAGCGCGTTGGGAAAGCGCAGGTCCATGATCACCAGGTCGGTCATCAGGCCCGCGGGCGCATTTTCGAGGCGGCGCACGGTTTGGCGCACGGTGAGCGCGATCTCGACCTGGTAGCCGGCGATCTCGAGGATCTGCTTGCGGAGGTCGAGTTGTAGTGGGTCGTCGTCAGCGACCAGAATGCGGGGCATCAGGGCGCATGCTTATCTTAGTAGATCTTCGAGCTGGATGCGCGTGTCGGTCTTGGCATCGCGATATTTCACGATGACCGGGGTGTAGACGCTGATGCCCCAGTCTTTGCCGGGGCCATTGGTGATGGCGCGCGCACCGGCGATGACG
The DNA here is from genome assembly GCA_026394025.1 of Candidatus Solibacter sp. Lineage (GTDB taxonomy): Bacteria > Acidobacteriota > Terriglobia > Bryobacterales > Bryobacteraceae > Solibacter. The sequence continues at coordinate 4,020 of JAPKZC010000709.1, read as the reverse complement.
ACGGCGCCCTCTGGGACCACGAGCGGGTCGTCATCAGTGGCGCGGTGGATGGTGTTGCGAACCAGATCATAGACCGGCGTGGAGCGATTGAGAATCGTGCCGGTACCGAGCACGGCGCGGCGCTTGACGATGGTGCCTTCGTAGACACCGCAGTTGCCGCCGACCAAGACGTCGTCTTCAATGATGACGGGGAGCGCGCCGACGGGTTCCAGCACGCCGCCAATCTGGCTGGCGGCGGAGATGTGGCAGTTCTTGCCGACCTGGGCGCAACTGCCCACCAGCGCGTGCGAATCCACCATGGTGCCGTCGTCGACGTATGCGCCCACGTTGTTATACATGGGCGGCATACAGGTGACGTTCCTGCCCAGGTAGACGCCGTCGCGGACGCTGCTGCCGCCGGGGACGATGCGGATATTGTTCTCCGCGGGGATGGCTTTGGTCGGGTAGGTGTCTTTGTCGCGAAAGCTGAGCGCGCCCACCGACATATCGATGTTTACACCCATGCGGAAACCGACCAGGATGCCCTTCTTGACCCAGGCGTTGACGCGCCAGCCGGTGGCGGATGCGGGGTCCGGCTGGGCGGCGCGGATGCGGCCCGCGTTGAGGGCGGCGAGGAATAGCGTGAAGAGTTCGCGATGGGCTGCCGTGTAAGCGGCGGGCTTGTGGTCGAAGAGGGTTTCGATTTCAGCGTGCAACGGGAACCCCACTCAGCAATCCGGTGGACTGCAACACTGCTTCAATCCTGGTCAGGTTCGCCTGGCTGGGCGGCACCATGGGGAGGCGCCAGACGGGCTCCAGCAAGCCCATCAGGGCCATCGCGGCTTTCACCGGAATGGGGTTGGACTCCACGAAGTTGATGTTCATGAGGGGGAGGAATTTCGCCTGAATGGCGCGCGCGGCGGGGAAATCATTGCGCAGGCAGGCTTGCGCGATGGCGGTCATCCCGGCGGGGATTTCGTTGGAGGCCACACTGATGACGCCGCGTCCGCCGAGGGCGGCGAGCGGGATGGTGATGGCGTCGTCGCCGGAAAGGACAATGAAATCGGCGGGGACTTCGTTGAGCACGGTCGCCATTTGCCCGATGTTGCCGCTGGCTTCCTTGACGCCGACGATGTTATCGATGCCGGCGAGGCGGGCGAGGGTGGCGGGTTCCACGTTGGTACCGGTGCGCCCCTGCACGCTGTACAGGACAACGGGCAGGCGCCCAGGGCTTCGACTTCGCGGGCGAGTTCGATCACTTCCCGGGTGTTGTAGCCACCGGCGCCGGCCAGCACGGGGACCTTGCCCTTGGCTTCTTCCAGCGTAATCTCCACCACGCGCAGATGCTCGGCGCGGGTGAGGGTGGGACTCTCGCCGGTAGTGCCGCAGGGGACGAGGAAGTTGATGCCGGCCTCGATCTGACGGCGGACTAACGCGCGCAGGGTTGATTCATCTAAGGACAGATCCTGACGGAATGGAGTGACCAGGGCTGTGCCGCATCCGGTAAACATGTACCACCTCCTAAACAAAACATGGTGGCCGCCGATGAACGCCGATCCACGCAGATAAGACGGTCTTGGTTGTCATCCGCGTTTATCGGCGTTCATCGGCGGCCTATTCTCTTCTTCGACTAAAACTCGATCTCGCTAAACTCGTAAGAGCCTTTTCTATCCACTATCCATTGGGCGGCTTTCAGCGCGCCCCTGGCGAAGCCTTCGCGGCTGCGCGCGGAATGGCGCAGCGTAATCGTATCGGCCGTCGAATCGAAGCCGATTTCATGCGTGCCGGGATGCGCGCCGGCACGGTTCGAACTGATGTCTATCGTCCGCGCGTAGCCCGTCTTTTTCATCTCTTCCACCAGTTTCACCAGCGTTCCCGAAGGGGCATCTTTCTTGGTGTTGTGGTGGATCTCCCAAGCCCAGGCGCCGTACTCTTTCTCATCCGCGAGCAGGCGTGCAGCCTGCGAGACGAGGCGGAAGAACACGTTCACGCCGACGGAATAATTCGGGCTCCAGACCAGGCCGGTTCCGTGCTTGTCGACGGCCGCCTTCACGCGGTTGATCTGATCGGTCCAGCCGGTGGTGCCAACAACTGTGTTGATGCCCAAAGCAGCCAGCCGCTCGATGTTTTCCATGACGACTTCGGGCGTTGAGAACTCCACTGCGGCATCTATGCCCGCGAAGTTTTCGGGAGTCATGCCTTCGAACCCCGCGTTGTTAAACTCATCGAGCTTCAGCGCCACCGTGAAGCCGTATTCGGGAGCAAGCTGTTCGATCAGTTTGCCCATCTTTCCATAGCCGACGATTGCTAGGTTCATATTAGTCGAAGACCGCCGGATCCACCTGGCTGAAAAATTCCGTGTGCAACAGTTCCACCGCTGCGGGCAGATCCTGCTGGGACACCACAATGCTCAAGTTGAGGCGCGACGCCCCTTGCGAGATCATGCGCACATTCACCNCCTCTTCCACCGTGACTTCGGAGAACTGCCGTAACTCATCGAGAATGCTCGCGAGGCTGGCCGTGTTGTCGATGGTCAGCGATACGTTGACCTCCGACGTCGTGACGAGATCCACCGGCGTTTCATAGCGATCGAAGACTTCGAAGATGCGCTTCAGAAACCCATAGGCCATCAGCATGCGCATCGAGTGGATATTGACGACCGTGATCTTTTTCTTGCACGCGATGGACTTGGCGTCGTTGGCGCAAGGCACGCTGTCAGCTACAATTCGCGTGCCCTCCACTTCGGGCCTGCGCGAGTTGAGAATTAGGACCGGAATGCTTTTTTCCACCGCAGGCAGCACGGTGGCCGGATGCAGCACCTTCGCTCCGAAATAGGCCAGTTCCGCGGCTTCGGCGAAGGAGATGGTCTTCACGCGGCGGCCCGTGGGCAGAATCGTCGGATCACAGGTCAACATGCCGTCGACATCGGTCCAGATCTGAATTTCTTCCGCACCGATGCCGGCGCCCACGATTGCGCCGCTGCAATCGGAGCCGCCGCGCCCGAGCGTAGTCGTTACGCCTTCTTCGGTGGAGGCGATGAAGCCGCCCATGACGACAACACCCCGCGCCGCGAGTGGCGGAATTTCCCGTGCGAGCAATTCGTAGGTCCGCTCAAAAAGCGGATTTGCTTGCGTATGCCGGGCATCGGTCCGCATAACTTTGCGCGCATCGAGGTATTCGACATCGAGTCCGAATTTCTGAAAGCCGCGTCGATGGAACGCGGCGTCAGTTCGCCGAGCACGGCGAGGCCGCGCACGAGCTCCGCGAGTTCGCGAAAGTGGTCATCGACGAAACCGGTCAACTCGTCGCAGAGCGCATCGGTGGAACACGCAGCGGCTTCCTTGCGATGGAAGTCGCGCAGTTCATCGAGCAGCGCGAGCGCCTGCGCGCGCCGCCCGTGAACGGCGTCCGAGGCGATCGCGAGTAGCTTGTTGGTGGTCTTGCCCATGGCCGAGACCACCACAACGGGCCGGCGCGCAACACGGGCTTTGACGATGCCCGCGACGCGCTCGATTGCGGCCGCCGATTCCACCGACGAGCCGCCAAATTTCATGACGATCATAGGACTAGTCGAGCAGCCCTTCCGACTGCAACAGTTCGGCGTTCAGCACAGCGGCGCCGGCGGCTCCACGAACCGTGTTGTGCCCGAGCGCGACGAACTTCCAATCGAGCACAGGACACTCGCGCAGGCGTCCGACGAAGACGGCCATTCCGTGTTCCCGCTCCACATCGCGGCGCGGCTGCGGGCGCGTGGGTTCGTCCATGTAAATCACGGGCTGGGCGGGCGCGCTCGGCAAGTTGCGTTCCTGCGGCACGCTGCGGAAAGCGGCGATCGCGGCGAGAAGCTCGGCCTTCGACGGCTTGCGTTCCAGTTCGACGGAGACGGTGACGGTGTGGCCGTCGACCACCGGCACGCGGTTGCAGTGGGCGCTCATGGCGGCAGGCAGGGGTTCGATATGGTCGCCGGCGAACAGGCCGAGGATCTTCTGCGTCTCCACCTCCATCTTGCCCTCTTCGCCGCCGATGAACGGGATCACGTTG
>JAPKZC010000958.1 GCA_026394025.1 Candidatus Solibacter sp. | reverse complement strand
GTGCACGAGCACGTCCTGGTGGATTTCGTGGGCGCGGACCAAATACGGCCGGGCCGGTACGACCGCGACGAGGTGTTTCGCATCGCGCGGCCCAAACTCGATGAGCTGCGACGGCTGGGCTGCCGGCGGCTGCTCGAGTGTACACCCAACTTCCTGGGGAGGGATCCGGAGCTGCTGGCGCGCCTTTCCGATGCCGCGGGCATCGAGATCTGGTCGAACACCGGTTTGTACGGCGCGGCCAACCATAAGTACGTGCCGGCGTTCGCGCGGAACGAAACGGCTGCCCAACTGGCAAAGCGCTGGGTAACAGAGGCGCGCGAGGCATGGCGCCCGCGGTTCATTAAGATCGGCGTCAATCGAGGGCCGCTCGATGAATTGGACCGCAAGCTGGTACGCGCCGCTGCGATCGCCTCGCGCGAGACCGGATTGACGATTGCTTCGCATACCGGTGACGGGGTTGCTGCCGCCGAGCAGTTGGAAATCGTCACTGCCGAAAAGGTCAGTGCCGCGAAATTCGTCTGGGTTCATGCCCAGAATGAACGGGATCACCAACTGCACGAGAAGGTCGCGCGGGCGGGGCGGCGAAAGGGCTGCTCGGACGAACGCTGGTGTCGCACGATGCCGGCTGGTATCACGTCGGTGAGCCGGGCGGGGGTGAGTTCCGCGGGTATACGTACCTGTACAGCGGTTTTCTGCCGCGGATCGATCCGGCCCAGGTCCCCGTGCTGATGTGGGAGAACCCGCGCGCGGCTTTTGGGGCATAGAGCAAGCTGGATGAATCGCACGCGGCGCTTCGGCAGAAGTGCGGGATGCCGGCGATGGGGCCAGGTGGCTCTGGTTATCGACGCCCAGGCAACGCTCCATGGATTACTGTGGGCGTGATGCCAGTGAAGGTGTGCGAGGTGATTCGTTTGCTCGAGAAGCGCGGATTGGTGGAAATGCGATCGAGGGACAGCCATCGGCACCTCAAACATCCCAACCAGGCGTGCGCGAGACGGTATCCCGTGGTCATTGAACAGACGGGGACGGGCTCAATCAGGCTTGATCTCGTACTCCAACTCCACATGGCCGGCGCACTGCCGATACGACGCACATGACTTACCACCAGCCAAGTGGCCACATTGGGGTCCTGACCCTGGGGAAGCATCGCCGTTCCGCGATTCCGAGAACAGCTTACTTTCGCTTCTGGCGGGCGGCGATCAGTTCTTCGATGTTGACCAGTTCCGTGGGGTAGTCGCCGGTGTAGCAGGCGTAGCAATATTCGTGATTCTCATCGGCCACGGCCTTGCGGAGGGAACCAATGGAAAGATAGCCGACGGAATCTGCCTCCACGAAACGGCGGATCTCCTCCACGTTGTGGTTGGAGGCGATCAACTCGCTGCGGGTGGGGGTATCGACGCCGTAGAAACAGGGAGAAATGGTGGGCGGGCAGGAAATCCGCACGTGCACTTCGCGGGCGCCGGCCTGGCGCACCATGCGGACGATCTTACGGCTGGTGGTGCCGCGCACGATGGAATCATCCACCAGCACGACGCGCTTACCCTGGAGCAGGTAGCGCACCGGATTGAGTTTGAGCTTGACGCCGAAATCGCGAATGGCCTGGGAGGGCTCGATAAAAGTGCGTCCCACGTAGTGGTTGCGGATCAGGGCGTGGCGGAAGGGCAGGCCACTCTCATCGGAATAGCCGATGGCGGCGGCGACGCCGGAATCGGGGACGGGGACCACGAGATCGGCATCGGCGGGGCATTCACGCGCCAGCAGGCGGCCCAGATTCTCGCGCGACTCTTCCACCGCGCGGCCGAAAACCAGGGAATCGGGGCGGGCGAAATAGACATGTTCGAAGACACACTGGGCACGCGCCTGCACGGGAGCATAGCGCTCGCGCGTCATGCCTTCCGGGCCGACGATCACCATCTCGCCGGGATCGACATCGTGCAGGTAGACCGCGCCGATGAGGTCGAAGGCGCAGGTCTCCGAGGCGAAGACGTAGCACTTGCGGCCGCCGGAGACTTCCATTTCACCGACAGCGAGGGGGCGAAAGCCGTGCGGATCGCGCGCCACGATGATGCGGTCCTCGGCCAGGAACACCAGCGAGAAGGCGCCTTCCAGTTGGAGCAGCGCATCGCGCAGCGCGCCGGCCAGGGTGCGCTCCGAGGAGTGCGCCATCAAGTGGAGCACGACTTCGGTATCGCTGGACGCCTGAAAAATGGCGCCGCGGCGGCCCAAGTCAGCGCGCAGTTCGGTGGCATTGGTGATGTTGCCGTTGTGCGCGATGGCCACCTTGCCCTTGTTGCACGCCACGGAAAACGGCTGGGCGTTGAGCAGCACGGTATCGCCGGCGGTGGAGTACCTGGTGTGGCCGATGGCCAGATTGCCGGTCAGTGCCTTCAACACCGAGCTGGTGAAGATATCGGCCACGTGCCCCATGGATTTGTGGGTGTGGACGTGCTTGCCGTCTGAGGTACAGATGCCGGCGCTCTCCTGCCCGCGGTGCTGCATGGAGTAGAGGCTGAGGTAGGCCAACTTGGAGGCTTCGGGGTGGCCGTAGATGGCGACGACGCCACATTCATCGTGAAACTTATCGAACATGTGCCTCGAGCGCCCCCTCGTAAGCGGCCCTTAGCGCCGCGATGTCCCAGGACCCCAGCGTATTGCCGCGCTGCCGGATTTCCATTCCTTTGTCAATTGTAGCGCCCACCACGGGAGAGGGGACACCGTGCTTCTCGGCAATGGCCGCCACCTGTTTTGGGTGGGCGGTGGAAACGAGGATGCGGGAGGGAGCTTCGTGGAAGGCCAGGACCTCGGGGCGGAGGTCGCTATCGAGATCGATCTGCGCGCCGATTCCGGCGGGGCCGAAGCAACATTCGGCGAGGGCGACGGCGAGGCCGCCATCGCTGAGATCGTGCGCCGATTCGGCGAGGCCCGCGGCGACGATTTCGCGGATGGCCTCCTGCACGCGCTTCTCGCGGTCGAGACTCAACGCGGGCGGCAGGCCCCAAAGCTGCTTTTCGATTTCCTTGGCGTACTGGGTGCCGCCGAAGCGAACCTCTTCGCAGGTTCCGGGGCCGCCCAACAGGACCACGGTGCGGCCGGCGTTCTTGAAGGGAATGGTGACCGGTACTGTGGTCTTCATGAGCCCGACGATGCCGATGACGGGCGTGGGGTAGATGCCGCCGCCGAGGGTTTCGTTGTACAGGCTGACATTGCCGCCGGTGATCGGCGTATCGAAGAAGCGGCAGGCATCGGACATGCCTTCGATGGCCTCGACCAGTTGGGCCATGATTTCGGGGCGCTCGGGGTTGCCGAAGTTGAGGCAATTGGTGGCGGCCACGGGCAGCGCGCCCATGACGGACAGATTGCGGCAGCACTCGGCGACGGCGAGTTGCGCGCCCTCGCGCGGGGAGAGGTAAGTGTATCGGCCATTGCCGTCCAGCGACATGGCGACGGAGGTGCCGGTTTCCTTGACGCGCACGATGGCGGCGTCGGCCTGCTCTGGAATGGCGAGGGTGTTGGTGCGCACCTGGTAGTCGTATTGTGGCCGGATCCAGCGTTTGGAACAGATGTCGGGGGCGGCGAGCAGAGCGGGCAAGGCGGCTTGCACATTGGCGTCTTCGGGCCAGACATGCTGCCGTGCCACTTCCGGCGGAACGGTGTAGGGGCGGTTGTAGAGGGGAGCCTCGTCGGCCAGTTCCCGATTGGGAATTTCGGCGACGATTTGGCCGTGGTGGCGGACGCGGAGCTTGCCGTCATCGGTGACAATGCCTATTTCGGCGGCTTCGAGGCCCCACTTCTTGAAAACGCGGAAGACTTCGTCCTCGCGGCCCTTATCGGCCACCAGCAGCATGCGCTCCCGGCTCTCGCTGAGCATGATCTCGTAGGGCGTCATGCCGGTTTCACGCTGCGGGACGCGGTCGAGTTCGATCTCGATGCCGACTTCGCCGCGGCTGCCCATCTCGCAGGTGGAGCAGGTGAGGCCGGCGGCGCCCATATCCTGAATGCCGACGATGGCACCGGTCTTCATGGCCTCGATGCAGGCTTCGAGGAGAAGTTTCTCCATGAAGGGATCGCCCACCTGGACGTTGGGCCGCTTCTGCTTGGATTCCTCGGTGAACTCGGCAGAGGCCATGGAGGCGCCGTGAATTCCGTCGCGGCCGGTGCGCGCGCCCACGTAGATCACGGGATTGCCGACGCCCGCCGCCTTGGCGTAGAACACCTCTTCCTTACGGCAGACGCCGAGCGCGAAGACGTTGACCAGCGGGTTGCCGTCGTAGCAGGGTTCGAAGATGCACTCGCCGCCGACGGTGGGGACGCCGAAACAGTTGCCGTAGTGCGCGATACCGGCCACCACGCCGCTCGCGATGCGGCGATTGCGCGGGCCGGTTCCGGGGTCGTCCAGGCGGCCGAAGCGCAGCGAATCCATCACCGCGATGGGACGTGCGCCCATGGTAAAGATATCGCGCAGGATGCCGCCCACGCCGGTGGCCGCGCCTTGCAGGGGTTCGATGAAGCTGGGGTGATTGTGCGACTCGATCTTGAAGGCGATGACGTAGCCGCCGCCGATATCGATGATGCCGGCGTTCTCGCCGGGGCCCTGCACCACCAATTTGCCGCGCGTGGGGAGTTTCTTCAGATGAATGCGCGAACTCTTATAGGAGCAGTGCTCGCTCCACATCACGGCGAAGATGCCGAGCTCGGTGTAGCTGGGCTGGCGGCCCAGGATATCGACCACCTTCTGATACTCGCCGGGCGTGAGCTGATGCTGGGCGATGATTTCGGGGGAGAAGGCGGCGCTCATGCA
>JAPKZC010000110.1:8255-12297 GCA_026394025.1 Candidatus Solibacter sp. | reverse complement strand
AGACGAACCGGCTGAAGGTGCAGATCGAAATCGATCAGCGGAATCACCTGGTATTTGGCTTCCTCATTCAAATCCACCAGCGAGACGTCGCGTGCCTCTTTGTCGGCGGCCAGTTTCGCGTAGCCAAAGTTCTGGAACCCCGTCATGGTATCGCCAGCGGACGATTCCACGATGCTCACCGGTAGCTTGTACTTGGGCTGGAGGTAGTCCAAGATCCCCCAAATCGCGTCTGCATGGGTGGCCGCCAACTGTCTCGTGGTCGAGACGTTGTTCACCTTGATGACGACGTATTTCTTGCGCTGGATCACCGGCCGGATCTGGTGGTCGATGGCATTCAGCGCGTCGGCGACGATCTTGCGCCGCACGTCGCCTTTGACAATGGCGACGGTGGACCTCGCGGCCGTGTCCTGCGTAAAGGCGAGCGGCGGAGTGTTCGGTCCGGCTACCTGTGCCCGAAGAGCGGCGATGCCGCCAGCCCCGGCCACTGCCTGAAAGAAACTTCTACGGGAGAAATTCATGACTACCTCCAAACCTCAAAAGCTACTATCAGGTCGTATTATAGCTTCATTGCGCCGCGGAGTAGAATAGCCATTTCGGTAGAAGTAAACTGAAATAGCCATGTTGGAGACGCCCCGTCTGCTGTTGCGCCCCTGGCGGGAAGCCGACCGCGAGCCCTTCCGCCGGATGAACGCCGACCCGCGCGTCATGCAATTCTTCGCCGCCGAACTGCGCGCCACCGGCGAATTCACCGGCCTCGTCGGCCTGGCCCGCGTCCCCTTTGAGGCCCACTTTACTCCGTGCGTCGAGATCGGCTGGCGAATTACCCCGGAGCGCTGGAATCGCGGCCTTGCCACGGAGGGCGCGCACGAATGCCTGCGCTACGCCTTCCACGACCTCGCCCTAGCCGAGGTGGTCGCCTTCACCGAGCCCGCGAACCTGCCCTCGCACCGCGTTATGGAGAAACTCGGCATGACGCACCGTCCCACCGACGATTTCGAACACCCGCGCCTCCCCGAGGGCCATCCGCTGCGCAGGCACGTGCTGTACCGCGCCACGTTGCTACAATCGCAACTGTGACGAAGTTCAGCATTCTTCTTCTCCTCGCGGCCTCTGCGTTCGCCCAGAAGCAACCAATTACGCTGGAGACTCTCAGCGGTGGCGGCAGAGGCGGCGGGCGTGGCGCCGCCGGGTTCGCCGCGCCACCTACCTGGACGCCCGACGGCAAAAGCTTCGTCTTCCGCCAAGCGCGCAGCCTCATGCTGTACGACCCCGCCACCAAATCTTCCAAGCTGCTCATCGATACCACCCCCATCGACGCCGCCGCCGTCGCCGTCCCGCCCGACGAAGGTCCCACCGACTGGTCCAACCGCCGCGCGCGTGTCGGCGGCATGCAGTTCTCTGCCGATGGCCAGGCGATGCTCTACAGCGCCGGTGGCGATCTGTTCCTCATCCATACCGATACCGCAAAGTGGGACCAGCTCACCAAAACGCCGGTGGCCGAATTGGACGCCAAACTCTCCCCCGACGCCCGCATGGTCGCCTTCCGCCGCGGCTGGGACCTCTATACGGTGGACGTGGCTTCAGGCAAGGAGGCGCGCCTCACCCGCGACGGCACCGATACCCTGCGTAACGGCATCCCCGATTGGGTCTACCCCGAGGAACTCTACCTCGGCACCGGTTTCTGGTGGGCGCCGGATTCGCGGTCGCTCTGCTACCTCCAGTTCGATACCAGCCGCGAACCCGTCTTCCCGCACGCTGACATGCTGGGCACGCGCGCCTTCTATGAACCCGAACGCTATCCGCAGGCCGGCGAGAATAATCCCGACGTGCGCCTCGGCGTCGTCGCCGCTACCGGCGGCGCCACCAGGTGGCTCGAAGTCGGCGACACCCGCAACGCTTACCTCATCGCCCGCGCCGGATGGATGCCCAATGCGCGCTCCGTCTACATCCTCCGCTTGAACCGCGTGCAGAACAAGCTGGAGATGGTCTCCATCGACGCCGAATCGGGCGAAGCCACCACCGTCTTCAAGGAGTCCGACCCGCACTGGATCAATCTCGAAGGCGACATACAGTTCCTCAAGGACGGCAAACGCTTCCTGTGGACCAGCCAGCGCGATGGCGGCTTCCGCCACATTTTTCTCTCGTCCAATGACGGCAAGTCCGTCAAGCAACTCACCAAAGGCAATTGGGAAGTCACCGCCATCAATGCGGTGGATGAAGCCGAGACCGGCGGCCGCATTTACTTCACCTCTAGCGAGCCAACACCTACCGAGCGCCATCTCTACACCATGAAGCTCGATGGCACTGGCAAACGCCAGTTGACCGCCGCCAATTTCACCCACTCCGTATCGATGAGCCCCACCGGTGCGTTCTACCTGGACACCTATTCCAATCTGAGCACGCCTGGCCGCACTACCTTGCACTCCGGCGACGGCAAGGAACTGGGCGTGTATCGCGAAGCCGACCGCACGCAGGCCGACCAGTACGACGTACGCCCCACCGAGATCGTCAGGTTCAAAGGGCCGGACGGCAGCGAGTTTTACGGGCGCCTCATCAAACCCGCCGGATTTGAGCCGGGCAAGAAGTACCCCGTGATCGTGCCGGTTTACGGTGGTCCCGGAGTGGGCGGGCCGGTGCGTAACGCGTGGTCCGGCGTCAGTATGGACCAGGTCTACGCCCACAAGGGCTACGTCGTGTGGCAATGCGAAAACCGCGGCATCATGGGCCGCGGCCACGCGTTTGAGACCGCGATTCATCGCAAGCTCGGCGTCACGGAACTGGCCGACCAGGTGGCCGGTGTCCAGTACCTGATCTCGCTCGGTTTCGCCGACCCCGCCCGCATCGGTATCACCGGCACCAGTTACGGCGGCTTCATGACCATCAACGCCATGCTCAACGCGCCCGACGTCTTCAAGGCGGGCGTCGCTGGCGCGCCCGTCACCAACTGGATCAACTACGACACCATTTACACCGAGCGCTACATGGGCCTGCCTAAGGACAATCCCGATGGCTACAAGGACACAGCGCTCACTTCGAAAGCCGCGAACCTCAAAGGCAAGCTCCTCATCTTCCACAATTTCGAAGACGACAACGTGTTGTTCCAGAACACCCTGCAAATGACCAATGCGCTGCAACTCGCGGGCAAGCAGTTCGAGTTCATGCTCTACCCCCAAAAGACCCACGGCGTCACCGGCGCCGCCGCCCGCCAGTTGCAGCAGATGACCGTGGACTTCTTCGATCGCACGTTGAAATAGCGCCCCGTGGGGCGGACACCCTGGTGCGCGTTCTTCCGTGCGTCTCGCGACCTCTGGAATAGGACCGACTCTCGTCCCCGGTTTTAGTCCAATGTCGAGAATCCCCCCGCGTGCGCCAACCCACCGATGACGATTTTCCGAGCCAACGTTAGGCTGTAAGCCAGCCGATAATGTTCTGCTGACAGCGCAGCATCATGGGATGGTTGATGGTCGCTGCGTTATGGCCGGGGATCAGGACGGCGACTTTTCCCTTCCCATACGTGTGCGCCCAGCCTTGCGGGGCCCGGCCATGCTCGGGGGAGTGGCTTTCCAGGAACACGGAGGTCTGGCTCTCGTCCATCTCCACCTGGTATTCTTCGTCCGCCACGGTGAACGGCGTGATGCCCTCGGTCAACGCCGGCATTTTCCCGGTGGTGGTGACGTTGATGTTGACAATCTGCGGATGCCGGACGAAGAACGATCTGGCCACCCGGGATATGGCATTGCCCTTCGGATAGGAGAAGCCATCGTGGTAGTGGAACAGCTTGCCGCCGGCATTCACATAATCCTCGAACTTCTGCTCTTGCGCGGGCGTCAGCCATCGGGCTGTTCCCCTGTTGGGAGGGTTGGCGTCGCGGTCCCGGTAGAACTGCGTATACTCCCGCCCCTCCCTGCTCAGAATGATCAGATCGAACTTGGCAAAATCATCCCAGGGAACGCTGTAATCCATGATCGTGACGGCTTCCCAGCCACTCTTCCGCAGTCCCCCAACCAGGGCCGCGTCGAGGGGAGCGACGCAGTGATAGGCG
>JAPKZC010000110.1:4504-8230 GCA_026394025.1 Candidatus Solibacter sp. | reverse complement strand
ATCCTGAATTTCGCCTCTTCCCGGGGCGGCGCCGGAAAGCAGGGCTAGACCAGAAGCAGCGGAGGTCCGGAGGATATTGCGACGTGTGGTGTACATGCGTTCTTCTCCCTATTCAAAATAGCGCAGCGCTTCATGGATAGGGACTCCGCGCCCGTTCAGGGAACAGAAATCCTCCGGAGCCCGTATTTCCCGGTAGGAATACCTAGCCGCGCAAGAAAAATGCCCCAGCTCTTGACAGTAAGTAAGTACTAACTTACAATGGAAACTGTGCACGATTCCCGTACCCCAACACTCCGCCTCCCCGCCAGCGACCGGCGCCTTCAACTTATCGAAACGGCGCTCGACTGCTTCTCCCGCAGGGGATTCGGAGGCACCACCACCAAGGAAATCGCCGCCGCGGCCGGCGTCACCGAAGCCATCATTTTCCGTCACTTCCCCACCAAGCATGACCTGTACAACGCGGTGATCGATCACCATCACACCGCCGGCAACATCACGGAGTGCATGGCGCAGTGCAAGTGCTGCATGGACTGCAACGACGACGAAGGCCTGGTCCGCACCATCGTCGAAAAGATCCTCGAATCCCATCGCCGCGACCAGCGCGGCCACCGCGTCCTGCTCTTCGCCGCGCTGGAAGGGCACGAGACAGGACTCGCGCATGCCCGCCAGCTTTCCGTTCCGATCTTCGAGATGTTATGCCAGTACCTCACCCGCCGGCAGAAAGAGGGGGCCCTTCGCGAGGGCAACCCCGGTGCCATCGTGGCGGCCGTGGCTGGTATGACCACGCACTACGCCAACATGACACAGATGTTCGGCTTTCCCACGACTGTCAGCGATCGCCAGATCGCCGACAGCTTCGTCGCCATCGTCATGCACGGAATCCAGGAAAATCCGCAAACTCAGAGGGCACAGTAAATGAACCGACTTGTGATCATCGCACTTCTTCTCACTTCCGTCTTTCTAGCCGGCTGCTCCACGGCCGGGCAGGCCACGGCTACCGCGCCCGCGGGACCCAAGACGGTAGCGGTCACCACTGCGCAGGCAGTCATCCGCACGGTCCCGGCCGGTTTCCAGGAGACCGGCACTTTCATTGCCGATGAAACCAGCGGCATCGCACCGATGGTCCCGGGGCGCGTCGTCGCCACACCGGTCAACATCGGGGATTTCGTCAAACAGGGTCAGGTCATCTGCGAATTGGATCACCGCGACGCGCAACTGCGGCTCGATCAGGCGCGGGCCGCGCTCGATCAGGCCACGGCCGCGGTGCGCCAAACGCAATCGCGCATCGGTTTCAGCGGCCAGGGGAAGTTCGACCCGGCCCTGATGCCGGAGGCCGTCGCCGCCCGCGCCACCCTGGAATCCGCGCAGGCCCAGGCCCGGCAGGCCGCCGCCGACGCCAAACGCTACGAGAATCTGGTGGCTTCGGGTGACGTTTCCCGCTCTGCCTTCGAGAAGGCGCGCACCCAGCAGGAGACCGCCGAGGCGCAGGCCAATGCGGCGAAGCAGCAGTATGAAGCCGCGCTCAATGGCGCGCGCCAGAGTTGGGGCGCGGTGGAGAATTCCCAGGCCTCGCTGGCTGGCATTACTTCACAACTCGCGCAGGCCGAAAAGGGCCTGGCCGACACCACGATCAGAGCGCCCTTCGATGGCTTCATCACGGCGCGTCTGGTGGCCGCCGGCGAGTACGTGGCGCTGGCTAACAAGATCGCCACCATGGTGCGCATCGGCGTCATGAAGTTGCAGTTGCAGACGCCGGAACAGCGCGCCTCGCAGGGCAAACTCGGCATGAGCGTGGTGGCGCGCGTCGCCGCTTTCCCGGATCGCGATTTCACCGGCACGGTCACCGCCGTCAATCCTTCCGTGGACCCCAACTCCCGCGTCTTCATTCTGGAGGCCAGATTCGATAACCCGAAGGGCGAGCTGCGGCCGGGCATGTTTGCCACCGCGCGCGTGCTGCTGCCCGGCGGCGAAAGTGCCATCTTCGTGCCGCGCAATGCCGTTGTCCGCGATCGGACGACCGATTCCTACCAGGTCTATACCATCGATAGCAATACCGCGCACCTGCGAGTGGTCGTCCCAGGTGAAGTAGAGGGCGGCCAGGTTCGGATCGTCAGTGGAATCACCGGAAACGAGACTGTGGCCACCAGCTCCCAAAGCGAGCTTTTCGACGGCGCCCAGGTACAGGCACGGTAACCCATGCACAAACTCGCCCAACTTTGCGTCCGCCGCCCTGTGTTCGCCACCATGCTGATTTTGTCGCTGGTGGTGGTCGGCATTTTTTCCTACTTCACGCTCGGCGTGGATCTGTTTCCCAAGGTCGATATCCCCACCGTGGTGGTGATTGTGGCCAACCCCGGCGCTTCGCCCGAAGAGATCGAAACCGAGATTTCCAAAAAGGTGGAAGACGCCGTCAATACCATCAGCCAGGTGGATGAGGTGCGCTCCACCTCTTCGGAAGGCCAGTCGATGGTCATCATTCAGTTCGAACTGAGCAAGAACGGAGACGTGGCGGCGCAGGAAGTACAGAACAAGATCAACCTGATTGTGCCGAATTTGCCGCAGACCGCCAAGCAGCCCGTGGTGCAGAAGTTCGATCCCGACGCGGCGCCCATTTTGCAGATCGCCGTCTCCGCCCGGCGTTCCCTGCGCGACGTCACCCTGATCGCCGATAAGCAGATCAAGCAGAAGTTGGAGAACGCCAGGGGCGTCGGCCAGGTCACCATCGTGGGCGGCGCGCGGCGTGAGATCCATGTGGATGTGGATCCCGACCGCCTGCGTTCCTATAGTCTCACCATCAGCGACGTATTCAACGCGTTGCGCGCGCAGAATCTGGAACTGCCGGGAGGCAATTTGAAAGCCGGCGCCAAGGAACTCACGGTGCGCACCACCGGGCGCGTCATCGATGTGGCGCAGTTCAATAAGATCACCGTGGCCACGCGCAACGGCTACGTGGTGAAGGTGTCGGACATCGGCAAGGCCGAGGACAGCTACCAGGAACCGCGTTCCGCCGCCCGCCTCGATGGCGTCCCGTCGGTAACCCTGATTGTGGCCAAACAGAGCGGCGTCAACACGGTGGCCACCGCCGACGAAGTCAAACAGCGGCTCAAGGAGATTGCCGCCAGCCTGCCGCCCGATATCAAGGCGCAGGTGATCAGCGATCAATCGGTCTTCATCAAGGCCGCGGTGGACAACATCAAGCGCCACCTGATTGAGGGCAGCATCTTTGCGTCCATTATCATCTTCCTGTTCCTGGCCAACATCCGCACCACGTTGATCGCGGCCATCGCCATTCCCACTTCCATCATCTCCACCTTCGCCCTGATGGCGGCTATGGGTTTCACGCTCAACCAGATCACCATGCTGGCCCTGACATTGATGGTGGGCATCGTGATTGACGACGCCATCATCGTGCTGGAAAACGTCTACCGCTTCATTGAGGAAAAGAACATGCCGCCGTTCCAGGCGGCCATTCAGGGCACCAAGGAAATCGGCCTGGCCGTGATGGCAACCACCGTGAGCCTGCTTGCCGTGTTCCTCCCGGTGGGCTTCATGGGCGGCATTGTGGGCCGCTTCATGAGTTCGTTCGGCTTCACCTCGGCCTTTGCCATCGCCGTTTCCCTCCTCGTGTCCTTCACCCTCACCCCCATGCTCTGCTCCCGCTTCATCAAGCGGCCGGAGCCGGCCGGGCCGGGCCACCACTCTTCCAAGGATTCGTTCGTCTTCAAA
>JAPKZC010000110.1:0-4463 GCA_026394025.1 Candidatus Solibacter sp. | reverse complement strand
TTCCAAGGATTCGTTCGTCTTCAAACACCTCGATATCTGGTACACACGCATGCTCACCTGGAGCATGGCGCACCGCGGCGTCGTGGTCGGGGCCTGCGTGTGCGTCATCCTCTCCATTGCCCCCCTGTTTATGTTTGTGGGCAAGAACTTCATGGCGCAGGACGACCAGTCGCAGTACAACATCCTCATCCGCACCGCGGAGGGTACCTCGATCGCCGCCACCACTAACCTTGCCGAGCAGATCGCACAGGATGTCCGCAAGCTGCCCGGCGTGGCTCACACTCTGATGACCGCCGGCGGCAGCGCCGATAAGAGCGTCAACAACGCGGTCATCTACGTCAAGCTGACCGATGTCGATCAGCGCACGGTCACCCAGCAGCAACTCATGCAGCGCTCCCGCGACCTCATGAAGAAGTATCCGCCGGAGATTCACACCGGCGTGGAACTGGTCTCTACCGTGGGGGGCAACCAGAGCAACGCGGAAATCCAGTACTTCATCCAGGGACCGGACCTGAAAAAGCTCACCGACTATTCGCAGGCACTGCTCGTCAAAATGCGAGCCAACCCGGGCCTGGTGGATACCGATACCACGCTGCGTAGCGGCAAGCCCGAAGTGCGCCTGGAGATCGACCGTCCGCGCGCCGCCGATCTCGGCGTCAGCGTAATGGATATCGAAATGGCGCTCAACACCCTGGTGGCCGGCCAGACCGCATCCACCTTTAACGCGGGCGACGACCAGTACGATGTGGTGGTGCGCGCCCAGGAGCAGTTCCGCGGCGGCGTCGAAGGACTGGCCAAGATGACCGTGCCCTCACAGAAGCTCCGCTCCGTGGGCCTCGACGAAGTAGTCCGTATCGTTCCCGGTACCGGGCCCTCCTCCATCAACCGCATTGGCCGCCAGCGCCAGGTCACCGTGACCGCCAACCTGCTGCCCGGGGGATCGCAAGCGGCCATCATCGAGCAACTCAACCAGGAGAAAGAGAAGCTGGAAATGGAATCCGGCTACCGCGCCGGTCTCACCGGCATATCCAAGGAACTGGGCCGCGCCGGGTACTACTTCGGGCTCGCCTTCCTGCTGACATTCATCTTCATGTACATCGTGTTGGCCGCGCAGTTTGAAAGCTTCATCCACCCCATCACCATTCTGATCACCTTGCCCCTGGCCGTGCCCTTCGGCATCCTGGCCCTGTTGATCGCGGGGCAAACGGTCAACATTATGTCCGGCCTCGGCCTGTTGCTATTGTTCGGCATCGTCAAGAAGAACGCGATTCTACAGATCGACCATACCAACGGATTGCGCGAAGGCGGCATGGACCGCTACGATGCCATCATCCAGGCCAATCGCGACCGGCTCCGCCCCATCCTGATGACCACGATCGCGCTGGTAGCCGGCATGTTGCCGCTGGTGATTTCACGCGGCACCGGCGCCGCCACCAACCGCTCCATCGGCGTGCTGGTGGTGGGCGGGCAGTCGCTCTGCCTGCTGCTGACCCTGCTGGCCGTCCCGGTGTTCTACTCGCTGTTCGAAGACCTGGGCGATTCCTTTGCCACCGGCCGCGTGGCCCGTTTCTTTGGCTGGGTAGGACGGCGCTTCAAGAAGGCCGCCGTGGTCTCTACCGCCCTGGTGGGTTCGCTCTTCGGGCAGACCCCGGTGCCAGTAGGACAGGCCTCCCGGCCTGTCTCCGCGTTAACGCTTCAGCCATTGAAGCAGATCGAGGTCAAGCCGCGCGTCGGCATCGTCGCACAGGCCCCCCTGCGTCTGCCGGAGGTCATCGAGCGCGTGCTAGCCAACGATCCGGATCTCGCCATCTCGCGCATTCAACTGGAAGTGGCGGGCTACCAGATTTCTGGCGCCCAGGGTTATTACGATCCGCTACTCGGCCTGCGCACCTATCGCACCCGCGCCGTCACGCCGGTGGCGTCGCTGATCGGCGGCACTGCCAGCGGCAAGCTGACCACTACCGATCTGAACGTCACCCCCCAGTTGGCCGGCAACAATCCGTTCGGCGGCACCTACGCGATGACCTTCAGCAACGCGCGCCAAACCACCAACAGCACGTTCAACACGCTCAATCCGCAGTTCCCCACTTCGCTCTCGCTCAACCTTACCCAGCCCCTGTGGCGCGGGTTGCGCTTCGACGAAAATCGCAATCGTATCCAGGTAGCGCGCAAGAACCAGCAACTCAGCGCGCAGGAGTTGCGCCAGCGCGTTACCCAGGTGGTTACCCTGGCCATCCAGGGATACTGGGAACTCGATTACGCCTGGAACAATCTCAACGTGCAGGCCGAGGCCGTGAAACTGGCAGAGAGCCAGTACGAGAGCAATCGCCGTCAGGCCGAGCAGGGCATCCTGGCGCCGGTGGACGTGGTGGCGGCGCAAACTCAGGCCGCCAATTTTCAGCAGAGTCTGTTTGCCGCGCAGACAACCCTGACCGTCGCGGAGAACAGTCTCAAATCGTTGATGCTGCCCGATCGCAGCGACCTCATGTGGGGAGCGGCGCTGATTCCGGAGACGGTACTGGATCTGGCTGTCGCTATCCCGGCCCTAGACGACGCCGTCAAGCAGGCGTTAGCCGCGCGCCCCGAGGTGGTGGAGACTTCGTTGGCCCTCGACATCAATGCCCTGAATACGCGGCTCGCCCGCGAGAATACGCGTCCGCGCATCGACGCGTTCGCCAACCTGTCTTCGGCCGGGCTGGCGGGTTTCGCGGTGCCGCAGGGGGATAGCCCTCTGGCGGGTTTGTTCCCCGGACTCGGTAAGGTGCCGGCGATACTCGTCGGCGGCTACGGCCAGTCGGTGAGTAACCTCGCCCACGTCAACTTTCCGATCGCCCAGGTTGGCGTTCAGATGTCGCTGCCGATTCGCAACCGGACCGCGCAGTCGCAGGCAGCCATCGCCGCCGCCGAGGGTCGCCGCCTGCATGCGGTGGAGAACCAGATCGGCATGGCCGTGGAAGCCGATGTGCGCAACGCCTTGCAGGCTGTGAATTCCAGCCGCGCGCGACTGGATGCGGCCGCTCTTGCGCGTCAATCCGCCGAGGAGCAGTACGCCAGTGAGCAACGCCAGTTTCAAGCCGGCACATCCATAGTCTTCCTGGTGCTCCAGCGCCAGACGGACCTGATTAACGCGCGCAATCGCGAACTCCGCGCGCACGCCGACTTTGCCGTATCCCTGGCCAACCTGGATCGCGCGACAGCGCGCACCATCGAGGCGCGCGGCATCAAGCTGCAGTAGGCGGAAGTGGAGGGTAACCTCCGAAATCCCTGAGACGCCGTATCCTTCAATCTATGCGCCTCAAACGGCTTGCCGTGCTCACGCTCGCGGTGTCGGCCGTCTGCCAGACACTGCCGCCCGGAGTTCAGAAGAAGGCCTCCGTCGGGGGAATCACCGAATACGAATACCCCAACGGGCTGCGCGTCCTGCTCTATCCCGACCCGGCCAACCCGAAGGTGACGGTCAACATGATCGTCCAGGTGGGGTCGCGCCACGAAGGCTATGGCGAGACCGGCATGGCTCACCTGCTGGAGCACATGGACTTCATCGAGACCAACGACGGCCGGCAGATCAAAAACGAAATCGTCGCCCACGGCGCGGTGTGGAACGGCACCACTTCCGAAGACCGCACCAACTACTATGAGACGCTCACCGCGACCGATGAAAACCTGAAATGGGCGCTGGATCTGGAAGCCGCGCGCCTGGTGAACGTGAAGATTACCAAGCAATTGCTGGACGTGGAGATGACCGTGGTGCGCAATGAGTTCGAGCGCGGCGAAAACAGCCCGCAGCGCGTGCTCAGCGAGCGCGTGGCATCTACCGCGTTCCTGTGGCACAACTACGGGAAATCGACCATCGGTTCGCGCGAGGATCTCGAAAAGGTTCCGGCGGAGCGCCTGGCGGCGTTCTACAAGAAGTACTATCAGCCCGACAATACGGTGCTCGCGATCGGCGGCAAGCTGGATGAATCGAAGACGCTGCAATGGGTCGCCGAAACGCTGGGGCGGATCCCGCGGCCCACTCGCAAGCTGGACCAGACTTACACCGTGGAGCCCACGCAGGATGGCATGCGGTATGTGGAGCTGCGGCGCATGGGCGAAGGCCAGCAACTGATCATGGCGTACCACGCTCCGGCGGCCGGGCACCCGGATGCGGCGGCGTTGCAGGTATTGGCCGGCGTGATGAACGGCGGTGGCGGCGGGCGCGGCGGGCGCGGTGGTGGCGGTGGTGGCAACGGGCGCCTCACCAAGGCCCTGGTGGACAACAAGAAGGCGGAAAGCGCCAGCCTGCGCGTGGAGCAGTTGCACGATCCCGGTTTGCTGCAAGTGTCGGCGAGCCTGAGCAAGGATCAGTCCATCGAGGAAGTGCGCAAGATCGTCGGTGAGACCCTCAAGGGCATCGTCAGCGAACCGCCCACGAAGGAAGAAGTGGACCGCGTGAAGACCCGCATGGCGCGTAGCATGGAGCA
>JAPKZC010000336.1:8900-15483 GCA_026394025.1 Candidatus Solibacter sp. | reverse complement strand
GCGGTAGGGCCAGGCGGGAAAGGCGTTGTCGCCGTGGAATCCGCAGGTATCGGCGTAGCGCACCACGTCCAGCCAGCGCATGGTCTGCTGCTCGGCGTAGCGCGGCGACGCCATCAGGCGATCCACCAGCTTCTCGTAGGCGTTGGGCGACGAGTCCTTCTGGAACGCCGCGATTTCTTCGGGCGTGGGCGGAATGCCCGTGAGATCCAGCGCCACACGCCGCGCCAGCGTGCGCCGGTCGGCTTCCGGTGCAGGCTTCACCCCTTCACGCGCCAGGCGCTCCCGGATGAAACCGTCGATCGGGTTCCCTTCGGCCGCAACCGCGGGACGCCGCACCGGCTGATGCGCCCAGTGGCCTTCGTATGGCGCGCCCTCCGCCACCCACTGCCGGATGGTCTCCTTTTGGGCGGCCGAGAGTTCCTTGTGGGCAAACGCGGGCGGCATGATGCGCGCGTCTTTGGCGAAAACACGCGCCACAATGCCGCTCCCGGCGGCGTCGCCGGGAACAATCGGCGCCGCCCCGTTCCGGTTGGGCTTCAACGCTTCGTCGCGGAGATCCAGCCGCATCCCGGCCATGCGCGAACTCTTGTCCGGCCCGTGGCAGCGGAAGCAAGTCTCCGCCATGATCGGCCGGATGTCGCGGTTGAAGCGCACCTGCGCGTTCCCCGCCACCGTCCACAGGGCGGCAGCCAGCAGTCCCCATCTTGAGTGCATCGTGGATCTAATATACACCGCGGCGGACCAATCCGTCTCGGGTCGAGGTGCCCCCGTTCGCGGTCGCTCCTCGTGTGATTATTCCTAATTAATCGGTATTCCCTATAAGCATCATTGTCGATTATCGATTTGTCTCCGCCCGTTGTACAGATGATAATATCTCATGCGCAAACTGCTGCTTGGGGTTTTCGTTTCCTTGGCTTTCGCCTTGGCGGGCTACGCCCAGACCACCACCTCTCGCCTCAGCGGGACTGTGCTGGACCCGTCTTCCGCCGCTGGTGCGAAGGTCGGCTGTTCCAACACCGCCACCGGTCTCCATTTCCAGGCAACCACCGATGAGCGGGGCTTCTTCCAATTCCCGTCGCTGCCGCCCGGCATCTACACCATCACGGCGGAAGCCGCCGGATTCTCAAAGAAGGTGTTGAACGATTACCAACTCACCGTCTCGGAGTTCGCCGGATTGGTCATCAACCTCGCGGTCGGCGACGTTGCCACCACCATAGAGGTGGAGGCCAAGAACATGGCGCGCGTGCAGACCGCCGACCCGCAGATCTCGTCCGTGATCACCGGACAGGAACTCGACGCCCTGCCGCTCGGCCACGAAGCCCTCCAGGCCAACCGCTACCTGCCAGGAGTGGCGGCCAATGGTGGCGCCGATAAGGTGAATGGAACTCGCGTGGGCAGCAACTCCATCCAGATAGACGGCGTGGACTCGGTGAGCCCGCTGCGCGTACAGAACGGGGCGAGCATTGTCCCCACCAATGTGGATGCCACCGGCGAGATGCGCGTGGTCCTGGCCGGTGCGCGCGCCGAGCTTCAATAACACGGCCGGCGTCAAGCGGCCGTACCTGAACCAAAACTACGCCGGCGTCACCCTCGGTGGTCCCGTCTTCAAGAACAAGACCTTCTTCTTCATCAACACCCGGTTCAAACGGACCAAATCCCAGGCCACCCAGGTGCGCACCGTGCTCAGGCCCTCCGCCAAGACCGGCATTTTCAGCTATCTGACCCCAGGCACACAAAATGTCCAGACCTTCAACATCCCCGCCAATGACCCACGCCGCCTCGGCACCGATCCCCAGATGGCCAAAACTCTGGCGCTGCTCCCCGACCCGAACGACACCACGGTCGGCGATGGCCTGAACACCAACGGCTATCGCTTCAACGCGCCCACCAACGGCACCGAGCGACAGGTTACCGGGAAGATTGACCACCAACTGACCGCTTCCCACCGCATCTTCTTCCGCTACATCTGGCTGGGCGCGCCTAACACCGGCGCGGCCACCTACCCCGGCCAGGACATCCCGACGTCGGTGACCAGTAATTCCGGATTCGCCGCCGGATCGGACTGGGCGGTGCGGCCCACCTTGCTCAACGAATTCCGCATCGCGAACCAGCAGGCCGACACCTACAACGCGAACCCGGCGCGCGTCGCCGGCCCCATGATCCTTTCCGTCCTGTTCACAGACCCGCTGAACCCTGCGTTCCCACTCACCAACATGGCTCCCGTGTTCAACGTGAGGGACAACGTGACCAAGATTCACGGCAGCCATAACATCAAGGCCGGTTTCACCGTGAGCCGCACCCGCAGGCAGACCATCAACTTCGCGGGCGTCTATCCCAACGTTTCGCTGAGCCGGAGTTTTAACAACCTGCCACCAACGTCCATAGGCCCCAGCGGTGGGGCAATCTCGGTCGCCGCGCGCCAGAATTTCGAGAGTCTTTACGATGTGCTTCTCGGCCGCATGAGCAACATCGATGTGACCTACTACAGTAACCTGCAAGCCTACCAGCCCCTCGGCCAGCCCGCTACGCGCGATTTCCGCGAGTTGGACTACGGCTTTTTCGTGCAGGACGATTGGCGCGTGAACCGCCGCCTCACTCTCAGCTTCGGTATGCGCTGGGAGACGTTTAGTCCTCCCGTCGAGGCCAGGAAGCAGCAGGGCGTGCTGGACGCGGCGGACATCGTGGATGGAGTTACTCCCTCGTCCACCCTGACCTTCCAGCAGAGCACTAAGTGGTACTATCCTGACCGCAACAACTTCGCGCCGCGTTTCGGCTTCGCTCTCGATCCGTTCGGTAACGGCAAGATGGCGATCCGCGCCAGCTACGGGATCTACTTCGACCGCCCCCGCGACGACGACGCGCTGACGGTGGTGGACTCCGGGACGCCGGGCTTCATCACCGCCATGCAGGCTTTCCCGAACCAGGCAGGCGGTACCTCCGATGTGCGCCTTTCCGACGGCATCACACCGCCTGCGGCGCCGGGCACCATCACGCTGCAACTGCCCGCGACCCGTTCCACGGCCATCACTATCATGAGCCCCAACCTGCGCACCCCCTACGTGCAGGAATTCAACATCTCGGTCCAGCGCGAAGTCGTCAAGCACATCGTGCTGGATGTCGGTTACGTTGGCAGCCGGGGAGTCAAGCTCTTACAGACACCGAACCTGAACCAGGCCAAGGTGTGGGGCGACTTCATGCAGTCGTGCAAGGAAATGCAACTGTTCCAGTTGAATGGCACGCCACCTCCGGCAACCAACACCCTGGTTAGAATCTTCGGCTCGCCTGCCACCGTACTGAGTTCGCTCGGCGCCAGCAACTTCCAGACCGGCGCCGCGGGCACGGTGGCCAACACTCTCGATACCACCTTCAACTCCCGCTACGCCGCTGCCGGCGTTTCCCAATACTACATCCGCAGCTATCCGCAGTTCACCAACCTGCTGACCGGGACCAACCAGGGAAGGTCGTACTACGATTCGCTCCAGACCAGCGCCCGCATCACACTGCCCAGGCTGACCGCGCTCGTCGCCTGGACCTGGTCGAAGACCATCGACACCTTCAACGAAGGTTCGTTGTTTGACGCCTTTAACCTGCGCTCGGCCCGCGGCATTGGAGACCAGAGCGTTCCTCACCAGGTAACGGCAACCGCCGTTTATTCCCTGCCGTTCGGCAAGAAGGAGCGCTGGCTGAGCGGAATTCCAACTTGGCTGAACCAGGCGGTTGGCGGATGGAGCCTGTCGAGTGTCCTGCTGTTTCAGCAAGGCTACCCCATGGCCGTCGGTTCGGGAATCCGCACCACCGGCAGCGGGGGCTATGCCAACTACAGCGGCAGCCGCAAGGATGGCACGGTCCTCAAACAGGGCAACGGGGTCTTCTACTTCACCCCCGAGGAGATTGCGAAGTTCTCTGTCCCGGGCGCGGGCGATTTAGGCAATAGCGGCCGTAATAGCTTCCTGGGCCCGCCCTTGTTCAATATCGATGCCGCCCTGCTGAAGTACTTCCCGATTCGCGAAAGTCACCGCGTTACCTTGCGCGCCGAGTTCTCCAACATGCTCAATCACGCGGTATTCAATGTGCCATCTCTCTCGCTGCAGACGCCGGCGACGTTCGGCAAGATGACTTCGGCGCGCAACGGGCGAGCTGCCGTGTTCTTCCTGCGATACGATTTCTAGGCAGGAGTCCCTGTGGGGCGGGCCCCCGGGTCCGCGCGGGTCCCCCTGGACCCGCTTACCGCCAACGAACCGCGCCCAAGCCCGCGCCTCGCCGGAATATAATAGGTCCGATGCTCAGAATGGGGATGCTGTGTGGGGCACTCGCGTGCCTGCTCGCGCGGGTACCGTTGCGCGCCGCCGACGTCGCGCTGCCGCCCGCTGCGAAGATCGAGATTTCATTCGCCCGCGATATTGAGCCACTGCTCGCCAAGCGATGCTTGGCCTGCCATGGCGCGCAGCAGCAGATGAGCGGCCTGCGGCTTGACCAGAAGGAAGCCGCGCTCAAGGGCGGCGTCGCCGGCGTGGACATCCTCCCCGGCAACAGCGCCCAGAGCCGCCTGATCCGCCTGGTGGCCGGTATCGACCGGAAATTCATGCCGCCGATGGGCGCGCACCTCACCGCCGAAGAAGTCGGACTTCTGCGCGCATGGATCGATCAAGGTCTGGAGTGGACCGCGCGCGCCCCGCACTGGTCGTTCCAGAAGATCAAGCGGCCCGCCGTACCCGCGGTACGCGATAGCGCGTGGGGCCGCAATGCGGTGGATACCTTTATCCTTGCCCGCTTGGAGCGGGAAGGCATCGCGCCCGCGCCGGAAGCCCCGAAGTTGACCCTGCTCCGCCGCGTCAGTCTCGACCTTACCGGCCTCCCGCCCACTCCCGGGCAGGTGCGCGAATTCCTCGGTGATACCCGCCCGGACGCCTATGAACGGCTGGTGGACGGATTGCTCGCGTCGCCGCACTACGGCGAGAAGTGGGCGCGCTACTGGCTGGATCTGGCACGCTACGCCGATAGCGACGGCTACGAGAAAGATCGCTCGCGCCCCTGGGCATGGCGCTATCGCCACTGGGTGATCGACGCGCTCAATCGCGACCTCCCCTTCGACCAGTTCACCACCCAGCAACTCGCCGGAGACCTGCTGCCCAATCGCACTCTCGATACCCTGGTGGCCACCGGATTCAATCGCAACACGCTCACCAATCGCGAAGGCGGCACAGACCCCGAGCAGTTCCGCGATGAGCAGGTGCTGGATCGCGCGGCCACCCTCGGCACCGTGTGGATGGGCCTCACCGTGGGCTGTGCGCAATGCCACAACCACAAATTCGACCCCATCAGCCAGAAGGAGTTCTACCAGCTCACGGCGTTTTTCAATACCCAGGAGGAGGTCAATATCCAGGCGCCGCTGCCCGGGGAACTCGGCCCCTACCTCACCGCTCGCCCGGAGTTTGACCGCCAGCGCAAGGCGTTGCTCGAAGAGTACAAGATCCCCGAAAACCAGGCCGACTACGAATCCAAGCTGCGTGAATCCGCCCTCCACCCCGGCGCCCACGACGATTGGGATTTCGCTTACGGCGAGTTCACCCACACCGTCGATAACGCCCGCAAGGTGCTCTTCCTCGACCCCGCCAAGCGCAGCGAGGTGCAGCAGAACGCCATGCTGGATGTCTTCGTCGGCTCCTGCGGCAACCTCTATCCCAAGGAACATTGCGACGCGCTGAACCTCCGCGGCCTGCGCACTAGGCTGAACGAACTCGCGGCCAAACTGCCGCAGGTTAGCTACGCGCCGGTGCTGCTCGAAAACGATGCGCCGCCTAAGACATACATCCACGTGAAAGGCGACTGGCGCGATCGTGGCGCCGAAGTCCAGCCCGGCACGCTTGCCGTGCTGCCGCCCATGCCGGCGGGCGAAACCGGGCGTCTCGCGCTGGCCCGCTGGCTGACTTCGCCCGATCATCCGCTGACTTCGCGCGTCGCCGTAAACCGCATTTGGCAGGAGGTCTTCGGGCGCGGCATCGTCTTCACCAGCGAAGATTTCGGTACCCAGGGCGACCGCCCCACGCATTCGGAATTGCTCGACTGGCTGGCCAGTGAGTTCATCGGGCAAGGTTGGAGCATGAAGCAGATGGTGCGCCTGCTGGTGACATCTTCCACTTACCGGCAGAGTTCCAATGCGCGTCCCGAACTAGCCGCGAAAGATCCGGAAAACACTCTGCTCGCCCGCCAGTCGCGTCTGCGCCTGCCGGCGGAAGCGATCCGCGACCAAGCGCTCTACACAGCCGGATTGCTTGATCTGCGCATCGGCGGGCGCAGCGTGAAGCCGCCGCAGCCCAAGGGAGTCGCCGAGCTTTCCTATGGGGGGGCTGTGAAATGGGACGAGAGCACCGGGCCCGACCGCTACCGCCGCGGCCTCTACATCCACTTCCAGCGCACCGTGCCCTACCCGCAACTGATCGCCTTCGACGCGCCGGCCGCGAGCCTCGCCTGCCCGCGCCGGGAGCGCACCGACACGCCGCTTCAGGCGCTCAACCTGATGAACGATCCGGTATTCTTCGAGGCCGCGCAAGGCCTCGCCTTCCGCATCATGCGCGAAACCGCC
>JAPKZC010000336.1:0-8824 GCA_026394025.1 Candidatus Solibacter sp. | reverse complement strand
CCTTGGGTCGCCGCCCTACGCCGCGCGAGTCCGAGCGTATGGGCACGTATTTCGACGAAACCAGCCGTGGGTTGCATGCCAACCCGCAGACCGTGGCCGCGCTCTTCCCCAATCGGATTGAGGGCGTACCGCAGGCCGAAGCCGCCGCCTGGGTGGAGTTGAGCCGCGTGCTCCTCAACCTGGACGAGTTCATCACGAGGGAGTAGGCCCCAATCAGAGCCGCGACCGTCAGGGAGCGGTCGCTGCGGTATGGGAGAGAACGTTTGTGAAACGGAGTAATTAGCCATGGACCTGGAACAGTTCCGCAGAATTCAGAGCCGCCGCAGCTTTTTCCGCGAATGCGCCGGCGGCATCGGCGCCATCGCCCTCGCGCAGATGCTGGAGCGCGAAGGCCGTGCCGCCGCCGTGGAACAGAACCCGCTCACGCCGCGCAAGCCGCACTTCCCGCCCAAGGCCAAAAACGTCATCTTCATGTTCATGGAGGGCGGGCCCAGCCAGATCGATCTCTTCGACCCCAAGCCCGAACTCCAGAAGTGGCACGGCAAGCCGCTGCCGCCCGAGCTCACCAAAGATCTGCGCCTGGCCTTCACCAAGCCCAACGCTGCCGTGCTGGGCAGCCCCCGGGTCTTCACTCCGCACGGCCAGTGCGGCACCGAGTTCTCCGATTACATCCCACACATCGGTTCCTGCGCCGACGACCTCTGTCTGGTCCGCTCCATGTACACCGACGCCTTCAATCACCATCCCGGCCAGCTGATGCTCTTCGGCGGCAGCATACAGGTGGGCAGGCCGACCATGGGCGCGTGGGCGCTTTACGGCCTCGGCAGCGAGTCGCAGAACCTGCCGGGGTTCGTCGTCCTCAGCTCCGGTGTCGGT
The DNA here is from genome assembly GCA_026394025.1 of Candidatus Solibacter sp. Taxonomy (GTDB): domain Bacteria; phylum Acidobacteriota; class Terriglobia; order Bryobacterales; family Bryobacteraceae; genus Solibacter. The sequence goes on along the minus strand of JAPKZC010000336.1, from coordinate 7,948 downwards.
ACCAGCGGCGGAAGTTCCAACTGGTCCAGCGGCTATCTGCCTTCCACTTATCAGGGCGTGGTGTTTCGCAGTTCGGGCGACCCCGTGCTCTATCTCTCGAACCCGCCCGGCGTCACGCGCGAGATGCAGCGCGCCGGTCTCGACGTGCTGAAGAGTCTCAACCAAGAGCACTATTCGCAAACCGGCGACATGGAAATCGCCTCGCGCATTTCCTCTTACGAACTCGGCTTCCGTATGCAGATGGCCGCGCCCGAGTTACTCGATTTCTCCAGGGAGAGCCCGGAAACCCTGGCCATGTACGGCGTGAATGAGGACCCCACCAGACAGTTCGCCACCAACTGCCTGCTGGCCCGCCGCATGGTGGAGCGCGGGGTGCGCTTCGTCATGCTGAACCACGCCAGTTGGGACGACCACACCGATCTCAATCGCAACCTCAAAAAACATTGCGATGTCGCCGACAAGCCCACCGCGGCGCTCATCAAAGACCTGAAGCAGCGCGGCCTGCTGGAGAACACGCTGGTGGTCTGGGGCGGCGAATTCGGCCGCACCCCGATGTGCGAGATCCGCAACCCGCGCGACGCCAACAACGCCGGCCGCGACCACCACCCGCTGGCCTACAGCCTTTTCCTCGCCGGCGGCGGCATCAAGGGCGGTACCGTCATCGGCAAGACGGACGAACTCTGCATGAACGTGACCGAGGACAGGGTCCACGTGCACGATTTGCAGGCGACCCTGTTGCACTGCCTCGGCCTGGATCACACCCGCCTCACCTTCCACCACATGGGCCGCGATTTCCGGCTTACGGATGTGGAGGGCAACGTGGTGAAGAAGATGCTGGCGTAGTGTGGCGGTACCACGGAGGTGCCATGAAACTGGAGTTCGAGCTTGAGGTTCCCGACGACGCCGTGAGCAGAGCTTTGCGCCAGGCCGAGACGGTCGGTAGACACTTGGCGACCTATCCGGCCAATCTCTGCCCGCTGCTATTTGGGAGCGAGTTTGCGAAGCTCGGCTGCGATTTTGGTAAGGCGGTTGGTCACTCGATCGAGTACAAGCAACGAATCGCCGCCGGTGTCGGAGTGTGTGCGCCGAAACATCTCCAAGACATGCTGAGCGACCTGGAGTGCATGAAGAGTGCTGGTGAGATCGGCGGTTAGTCCCATCGAGGTCGTAGTTGCGGTTCTGGGAGGGGGCAGGAGATGCCGGGGCTGGGAGCGAGCGGCGCGAAATTCACGTTGTAGGTCGGTCTGTGTGAACTCGGCATAGAGCATGGTCATTTCCGGCGACGAATGGCCAAGCAGTTTCATCAGTGCCGGGAAACTGACGCCTGACCGAAGCATCTCGGTGGCAAAAGTGTGGCGGAACATGTGGGGGACGAGGGGTCGGACAATGCCAAGGGTGGTTCGCACTTTGGTCAGTTCGGTGCGGAGTTCGCGCAATAGCGCACTGCGATTATGGCGGCGAGCCAGGAGCAACCCATCGTGGGGAACGGCGCTCATAAATCGGAAGAAGCGCAACCGGTGGACAAGTTGGCAGACGGAGTCGTCGATGGGCACGAGACGCTCGGTATTTAACTTGCAGGTCTTGTTGCACGGATGACAGATTCCACGCCGTACACAAATGCGTTCGTGCCGGTCGTCGTGGGCTTGGCGGAATCGCCGTCCGTGGCCAATGATCGTGTGTGTCCCCTGCAAACCGGACATTGCCGCGGCAGGAGATCCAAGGGGATCACCCCGGGTCGCTATTGTCTTTCTCCTCTGGCAGTGCGATAAAGAGAATCACGGCTGGTGTGAAGGCCCGCCGGTGACCGTCCTCTGCCAAAGTTTTCGATCGGCTGGCCGGGCCTTCACCCTCCGGCTAAGTCCGTTTCGAACGAAAAAAAGAATACAGCTTTGCGGCGCCAGCCGCGGGCCCCTCACTCAGAACATTGGCCGGTTTTTAACGACCAGGGAGGATCTATTGATCAGGATGCCGTTTGGGGCCAGTGTACGAGATGCCCACTCTCCGTCCAGTGAGCGGATGCTGGTCAACATTACAGTATGGAGGGAAGCCGATTCTTGAAGCCCGTCACTTCGCTTCTTCAGCGTCAAGTGCAGCGTGTGATAAGCGAGCATCCCTTCCAGGAGTCATTGTGCTGGATTCGGACGGCTCTTACGATTCACGACGCGGGGCCGCATGACTCTCTTTCGATGAGGTGAACACCCAACAAGCGGTGCTCCGGGGCCCGGTCGCCATCCTCGCGGGCCAGTCGTAACAGGATTTCGACCGCCGCGCGGCCAATCTCATACTTCGGCTGGTGGATGGTGGTCAAAGGAGGATGAATCACGCTGGATAGTTGAATGTCGTCGAATCCGATCAACGAAATGTCGCCGGGAATGCGCAACCCGCGGTCGAGGATCGCCCGCACGGCGCCGCATGCCATGAAGTCGTTGCCGGCAAAAATCGCCGTCACGCCGCGGTGATCGGCGAGCAGCCTTTTGGTCAACTCCCAGCCGCCGCCAAAGTCGAACCGGCCGTGCAGGACGACAGGATGAACCGGCGGATTCGCGGCTTTCAGAGCCTGCGCGAAGGCGCGGCCACGGTCGCCCAGGTTGCCGTGCTGGCGCGGTCCCGTCAGATGGGCGATGTTCCGGTGACCCAGGTCGAGCAGGTATTGGGCGGCGATGCGGCCTCCCGCCGCGTTGTCGGAGCAGACGGTGGAGAACGCCCTGTTCGGGGCGGAGCGGTTGAGCAGCACGATGGGCACACCGCAACCCGCCAGGCGTGCCTGCTGCTCGCGATCGAGCATGGCGACGGAATTCATGAGGATGCCATCGACTCGTTTTTCCAAGAGGGATCCGATATACCGCAACTGCTTTTCGGGATCCAGGTCGCTGTTGCAGAGCACCACGTCGCATTTCGCGGCGCGGGCGGCATCCTCCGCGCCGCGAGCAACCTCGGCGAAGAACGGGTTTCGAATATCGCTAACCAAGAGACCCAGAGTATGAGACCGCCCGGTCACCAGACCTTGAGCCACGCGGTTAGGCCGGTAATTCAAGCGGCCCGCTACGGACAGGATATGAGCACGGGTTTGGCAATTCACCCCGTATTGGTTGTTGAGAGCCCGGGATACCGTGGAAGTGTTCACGCCCGACTCGCGGGCTACGTCTTTGATGGTAGCGGACATTATATCATCTTCGCCGCAAACGCTTCCTATGATAGCGGCGGCTTGCCGGCTCTGTCAATGCTTCCTGCTTGATTTTGTATCCAAATAAGGTTATTGACATCTGATTATTATGGCAGTAACATAGGAAACGTTTGCAACGCTCGCTCTGGAGAAATGGAGTACGCCTATGTTCCGCAAGTTCGCTCTCTCCGTCGCCCTGAGTCTCTTGCTAGCTGCCATCGCTCTTGCTCAGGACTCCCGTGGAAATCTTGGAGGCACCGTGTTGGATCCCTCCGGCGCCGTTGTGCCCGGTGTGGACGTCAAGGCCGCAAACCTCGCAACCGGCGTCATCGCTTTGGCAACCACAAACGAGTCCGGCAAGTTCACGATCCGGTTCCTCCTGCCCGGCAAGTACCGCCTGACCGCGGAGAAGGCCGGGTTCAAAGGATATTCGCAAGACAACCTGTTGGTGCGGATCGACGACACGCTGGACCTTACGGTGCGCCTGGAAATGGGCAACGTTTCGGAAACCGTGGAAGTGAAAGGCGGGACGCCGCTGCTGGAGACGTCCAGCGGCACCATCGGGCAGGTACTGGACGAGCGCCGCATGCTGGAACTCCCGCAGAAGGGCGGAAACCCACTTGAACTCCAGCGGATGGTTCCGGGAGTTGTCAATCTCACCAACATCCGAACCATGAAGTCGTCGTCTCCGAGCGGCACGTCGCAAACCTCGGTGAATGGCACCGGCACGAACCAGACGCTGTACAACATCGATGGCACCAGCGACACGAGCAACGATGGCGGGGGCGGAAAGCTGCGGGTTGCGTTCATCCCGCCCTCGGCGGCCATCGTTGGTTTCAAGATGGAATCCTCGCCCTACGATGCCGGCGTGGGCCACGTCTATGGACCCGTCATCAACATGAGCACGAAGGGCGGCAGCAACGAGCTGCACGGGTCGGCGTACTACTGGGCCAAGAACAGCGCGTTCGACGCCATGAACTTCTTCAGCAACAAGGCAGGTCTTGGCAAGCTGGTCTACCAGGATCACCGGTACGGGGTCTCGGCAGGCGGACCCATTTTTCTACCCAAACTGTACAACGGCCGCAATCGCACTTTCTTTTTCTATACCTGGGAGCAAAACCGCTGGTCGTCGCCGGCCAATCAGAATCAGTACGCCACGGTGCCTACCGCGGCCGAGCGCGCGGGCGACTTTTCCGCGCTGCTCAATGCCGGCAGCCAGTACCAGATCTACAACCCGTTCACGACGCGCCCGGCGAGCAGCGGCAGATACCAGCGCGATCCGTTACCCGGGAACATCATCCCGAAGAGCCTCCTCAACACGGTGGGCCTGAACCTGGGCGCCATCTGGCCGCTGCCGAATCAACCGGGGACCCGTGACGGACAGAACAATTACTTCTATCCGGACGTGAGAAAAGACTACAACAACTCGCATATGGCCCGGGTGGATCACGCCTTCAGTGCCAATAACCGGATGTTCGTGCGCGTGCACCAGTACACGTTCGACGATCCCAAAGACGCGCTAGGCATTCCGGCCACCAAGGAGATCTTCGATCAAACCAAGCGGGGCGCCGCGCTGGACGATGTGATGGTACTGAGCCCCTCGCTGATTCTCAACCTGCGATACGGGATCACGAACGCCTATTATCTGGAACGCCGCGTGACCCAAGGCACGGACCTGGCAGGGCTGGGCTTCGGACCGGGCCTTACCCGCCTGGTCGATCCGGCGCAGTCCACCGTACCGCGGGTCAAGGTGGGCGGCTTCGCGACTCTATCCGACTGGTCGGATGGCGACGGCGGCAACAGCGCGATCACCAATACCTGGCTGGCCGATCTGACCAAACTAAAGGGTTCTCACTCAATGCGGATGGGAATCGACTTCCGGGTCTTGAGGACTTTTGGAAACCGCTATCCGGCATCGCTCTCGCCGGACCTGGCCTTCTCCACCTCGTATGTTCGGGGACCGCTGGACAATGCGACGGCGGCGCCCATCGGCCAGGAACTGGCGGCTATGCTGTTCGGCATTCCGGAGGGCAACATGGCTGCGTCGGCGAGCTACGCGGCGCAGGACAAGTATTTCGGCGTGTATTTCCAGGACGATTTCAAGGTCAGCGCCAAATTAACCCTGAATTTGGGGTTGCGATACGAGATGAACTGGCCGGTGACGGAACGCTTCGACCGCCTGGTGGCGCACTACGATTTCGCTACCGCCAATCCGGTGGAAGCGCAGGCCAAGGTCAACTACGCGAAGAGTCCGATTCCGGAACTTCCGGTTTCCGCTTTTTCGGCGCGCGGAGGATTGACCTGGGTGAACGTAAACGGCAACTCGCGCAGCCCGTACGACGGCAATCGCGGACACTTTCTGCCGCGCATCGGCCTGGCCTATCAGTTCGACAGTAAGACGGTGTTTCGAGGCGGGTACGGAATCTACTTCGACACGCTGGGTGTCGATCGATTCATTCCGATTCAAACAGGTTATTCGCAGGGAACGCCGATGCAGCCGACGGTGGACAGCGGCGTTACGTACCTGACCAATCTGGCGAATCCGTTGCCGGCTGGGATGTTGGCTCCGATGGGCCCCGCCGGCGGACTTTCAACCAACCTCGGCCAAGCGCTACAAGTCATCCAGCCCAGCATGACACCGGCGTATTCGCAGCGCTGGTCGGCGGGGTTGCAGCGCACGCTTCCCGGCGAATTCCTGCTGGATGCGAGCTATGTCGCCAGCCGCGGCACACACCTCAGCGCAACGCGGCAGATCAATGCGACGCCCGGACAGTATTTGAGCACCTCGCCGTTTCGCGACCAGAAGACCATCGACTACCTTTCGGCCACGTTTCCGAATCCGTTTTATGGGCTGAATCCGGTCTATTCGTCCAACATGTCGCGGGCCAACCTGCTGCGGCCCTTCCCGCAGTTCGGCGATATCTCGGTTGCCCAGCCGGTCGGTTATACCTGGTATCACTCGCTTCAGGTCCGCCTGGAGAAGCGATTCTCCCGCGGATACACGCTTCTGGCCGGGTATACGTATTCGAAATTCATGCAGGCGACCGAGTTTCTGAACTCCGTGGATCCGGCACCCTATCGAGTCATTTCCGACATGGACCGGCCTCGCGTGTTCACGCTCAGCGGCATGTGGGAACTCCCGTTCGGGCGCGGCCGGCAGTACGGCGCCGCGATTCCCGCGGCGGTAGATTTTCTGTTCGGCGGCTGGCAACTTGACGCCACGGCAGTTCGCCAGGGGGGCGCGCCCCTGGCGTTTGGCAATATCCTCTTCCTCGGCGACATCAAGAATATTCCGCTGTCCAAAGGACAGCGAAGCGCGGACCGCTGGTTCAATACGGACGCGGGTTTCGAGAAGAACTCCAAGCTGGCGCTCTCCAGCAACCTTCGGACGTTTCCGCTGCGCTTTAGCGGGATTCGCGCCGACGGCCAGTCGACCTGGAGTTTCTCGCTCATCAAGAACTACCGCATTCGCGAGCACGCATCCGCGCAGTTCCGCGCCGAATGCTACAACGCATGGAATCACTCCAGCTTCGACGTGCCGGACCGGACACCGACCAGCTCGACGTTCGGAATGATCACGAGCACGCTCTCCGAGCCGAGAGGGTTTCAATTCGGTCTCAAACTGGCGTTCTAAACAATCGGCATTTTGAGCACATTTATGAACCACTCGTGCCGACGCTGGAAATCTGTTGTCCCCATCGCGCTGGTCGCGGCGCTGGCCTATTGCGCCGCGGTTGCGGAGGACAAGCTGGTTCCTGCGGCGGGAACACCGTCGCGGATTGTTCTGACGTGGGCGGACGATCCGGCCCGAACGCAAGCGGTGACATGGCGCAGCGCGGCACCGGCGCCACACCCGCAGGCCCAAATCGCACCCCTGACACCGCAACCCAAGTTTGAAGACTCCACGATCACGGTGATGGGCGCCCCTGCCGGGGAACCTGTGGAGGGTATCGGCGCCACATCGTACGCCGTGGAGTTTAAGGGGCTGGAGCCGGGTACAAAGTACACTTATCGCGTGGGCGACGGCTCGGCCTGGAGCGAGTGGAACATCTTCCGTACGGCGAGCGCCACGCCGGATCCCTTTCGGTTTATTTACGTGGGAGATGCGCAGAACAATATCCGCTCGCTGTGGTCGCGCACAATTCGGACGGCATTCGCCACGGCGCCCGATGCGCGCTTCATCGTATACGCGGGCGACCTGGTGGCCGAGGGCTATGACGATCGCCTTTGGGGCGAGTGGTGCGAGGCGCTGGGGTTCATCAGCGCGATGATTCCCAGCATGCCCGTACCTGGCAACCACGACCTTCATCAGGTCAAGAAATCAGCAGATGACGAAGACGGCGAGATCGACAATCCGCTCTCGGCACCCCCGGCATGGCGCCGGCAATTCGCCCTACCCGGGAACGGGCCGGCAGCCCTCCGGGGCCAGTCCTATTGGGTGGATTTTCAGGGAGCGCGCTTCATCTCACTGGACGTGAATGCATTCGGCGGGACTGCCGAACCCGGCACCGCCAAAAGCCGGGTCGCAGACCAGGAAATCGCCTGGCTGGAGAACGTTCTGCGCGAGAACCGGAATCGCTGGACGGTGGTGTTGTCCCACTACCCCGTTTATCCCGTGGCCAAGCGGCGCACCCGCTTCCTCCAAATGGAGTCGCGGCTGGCTCCGCTCTACGACAAGTACCATGTGGACCTGGTTCTGCAAGGTCACGATCACGGATACGGGCGCACGTATAAGTTGCGCGGCGGCAAGCCGGTACCACCCAAAGAGCCTGGCACAATCTACGT
>JAPKZC010000761.1:1370-5800 GCA_026394025.1 Candidatus Solibacter sp. | reverse complement strand
GATGACCGGGAATTGCCAGACCGCGTCCTCGAACCCGGCCGATGCGGACAGCCGGCGCACCAGCGAATCGGCCGCGCGCAGCCGCTCCAGCCGCACCGCGTCGATACAGGCCACGCGCGTCTGCAGCTCCGCCACCGGGAAATGCGAGCCGGCCAGCGCGACCACGCGATTGATGCCACCATTACGGTTGATCAGCTCGGTCGCGCGGGCGTGCACGTCCGGCGTGCCCGGCCCCTGCTCCAGCAGCAGCACCGGGCGGTAGCTGCGCGAATCGCCCTGCACGCCAACCGAGTGCAACGGCACCAGCCAGCCGTCGTCCATCCGTTCCAAGGCGCGCTCGGCGTCTTCGCACAGGCAGCGGATGGCCAGGCCCGGCCCCGGGAAGGGGTGCCGGCTGAGCAGATCCTCCCGCAGGCCCAACTCGCGGCCCACCTCGCGCACCTCGTCCTTGTAAAGCAGGTGCAGGGGCTCGACAATGCGCTGCTCGGCGATCAGCTTCTGGATGCCCGAGACGCGGTTGTGGTGCGTCTTGATCAGGTCGGCCTTGGCCGTGCCGCCGCTCTCGATGGTGTCCGGATAGATAGTGCCCTGTCCCAGAATCCAGTTTTCGTCCAGCAGGCGGCGCGACTCGATGATGCGCTCCTGCACGCGCCTTCGCGCATCAAGCCGGTATCCACGTAGACGCCGCGCACCCGGTCCGCGCCCAGCGCCCGCGTGCAGAGCGCGAAGGCGACGCTAGAATCCACGCCGCCGCTCACGAAGAAGAAGACGCTGCGCGCGCCCACGCACTCGCGGATTTCCTCTTCGAGCAGCGGCGCACGATGCCGCACGTCCCAATCTTTTTGACATCCGCAAACGCGAAATGCGAAGTTGGCAAGGTACTCCTTGCCTCGCGTGGTGTGGACCACTTCCAGGTGGAACTGCACCGCGTAGAACCCGCGCGCGGGCGCCGCCATCGCGGCCACCGCGCAGGTGCTGGTACGCCCCGTGGTGGTGAACCCTTCCGGCACGCGCCCCACTACATCGCGATGGCTCATCCAGACCTGCTGTGTGCCGGCGAGTCCGGCGAACAGCGGGTCGGCCGCATCGTCCAGTTCCAGCATCGCCAATCCGTATTCGCCCTTCACGCCCTTGCGGACTTCCCCGCCCAGCAGGTGCGCCATGAGCTGCTGCCCGTAGCAGATGCCGAGCACGGGCACGCCAAGCGAAAAGATGGCGGCGTCCACCGTGGGACTCTCGGCGTCATAGACGGAGCTTGGCCCGCCCGAGATGATGATGCCCTTGGCGGATGCGAGTTCCGCCGCGGGCGTCTCGCTGGCGCGGACCTCCGCGTACACGCCCAGGTCGCGCACCTTCCGGGCAATCAGGTGGCAATACTGCCCCCCCGCATCGAGAACGATAATCTGCGCAGTAGGGTTCAACTTTCGATGGTAGCAAGTCGGGGTAGGCAACCGCTCTCTCACGGTCGCGGCTCCGATTGGGGTTCCTGGTGAGCGCCTTAGGCCACTTTCAGCACCAGCACGGCGTTCAGGCCGCCGAAAGCGAAGGAGTTGGAGAGCGCGTACTCCACCTGTTGGCGGCGCGCGACGTTCGGAATCACGTCGAGATCGCAATCCGGGTCGGGCACGGTGTAGTTGGCGGTCGGCGGCAGCACGCCATCGCGCAGTGCGATCACCGCCGCCAGGCACTCTAGCGCCGCCGCCGCGCCCAGCGCATGGCCGTGCATGGATTTGGTGGAACTGATGGCCAGGCGGTCCGCATGCGCGCCGAACACCTGGCGGATGGCGGCTGTCTCGGTGAGGTCGTTGGCCAGGGTGGCTGTGCCGTGGGCGTTGATGTATCCGATCTGCTCCGGCGCGAGGCGCGCGCTCTTCAGTGCCGCCCGCATGGCCCGCGCCGCCCCATCGATGGATGGCTGGGTGATGTGGCACGCGTCGGCGCTCATGCCGAATCCGACCAGTTCGGCGTGGATGCGCGCGCCGCGCGCCCGCGCCGCGTCGAGCGGCTCAAGCACGAACATGGCTGCGCCTTCGCCCAGGATCATGCCGCGGCGATCTTTCGAAAACGGCCGGCATGTCTCTGGCGACACCACGCGCATCGCCTCCCAGGCCTTCAGAATGCCTAGGCTGAACGGGGCTTCGCTGCCGCCCGTGATGGCGAGATCGCTAGTGCCGGTGGCGACCATCTGAAACGCCTGCCCGATGGCGTGGGCGGCCGAAGAGCACGCGGTCGAGATGGTAAAGGCCGGCCCGGTGATGCCGAACTCCATCGAAATGTGGCTGGCGCCTGCGTTGGCCATCGTTTTGGGGATGGTCAGCGGATGCACGCGATTGTGTCCCTTCTGGTAAAGCTCGACGAACCCGACGTCCTCGGTTGATTGGCCGCCCACGCAGGATCCGGTAATGATCGCCGAAGTCTCGCGCAGTTCCGGCGTCCATGCCACTCCGGCGTCCTCGACCGCCTCGCGCGCGGCAATCACCGCGAACTGGGCGAAACGGTCCATGAAGTCCGCGCGCCGGTCTTCGAAGTAAGGCTGGTGACTGTAGTTCCTGACCTCCGCGCCGTTCTGAAAACGCAACGACGCAACTCCGGTGGATTCAATTTGGCCGATGCCGCCGCGGCCTTCGCGCAGCGACTCGGCGAACTCAGTGGTGTTGCGGCCCAGCGCACAGATGGCGCCTGCGCCGGTGATGGCGACGCGTCGCATCGCCGCCTACTGGCCGGCCGGCGCGTCCGCGCTCTTCGCGGTGACCAGCCTTTCCACGCCCGCACACATGTCGCGGACGTTGCGCACGCTGCGCACTTCGTCATCGGGAATGCTGATGTCAAACTCGCCTTCGAGAGCGAACAGGATCTCCACGGCGTCCATCGAATCGATTCCCAACTGCACGAACTCGCTATCGATGGTCACGGTTTCTAGAGGTATGCGCTTGGAGGCGGCAATCACCTTCGTCACGCGCTGGATCAAATCTTCGGACATAAGAGTCGGCCAATCGTTTCAAATTTGTAGCCCCGGTCCAGTAACAGGGGGACCAGGCGCTGGACGGTCTCCACTGTGGTTCGCACATCCGGCTTCTCTCGAAGCTCACGCCCATCGTGAAGACAGAGGATGGCGCCGTTAGACACAGATGCCGCCATGCGAGCGACCACCTCATTTGCCCTTCGACTCCAATCATAGCCGATTGCGCTCCACATCACGCCGGTCAGTTGCATTTCACGCTGCGCCCCTCCCAGTCCGAACCAGCGCGCCCCATACGGCGCGCGGAACCAGGCGGGCCTCACGCCGGTGTGCCGCTCGATGGTTTCCTGCGCCCGCCGCAGTTCCAATTCGATTGTGCCCGGCCTGTAGCTGTGATTGCCGATCTCGTGTCCACGCGCCGCCACTTCGCGCGCGATCTCCGGCAACCGGTCCACGTTGGCCCCGCACTGGAAGAAGGTGGCGGGCACATTGTGCTCAGCCAGAATCTCCAGAATATCCGGCGTGCTCTCGGAAGGTCCGTCGTCAAACGTGAGCGCCAGCGCCCGCCGGTCGCGCGGCCCGCGCCATACCGAGCGCCCGAAGACAGACGCCGAACGCCCGCGAACCGCCCACGCCAAGAATGAGGTTGACGCACCAACAGCGGAGAGTGGGGCCAGCGCGTGCATGAAAGAACAAGTTTCTCGCAAAGGCGCCAAGTTCGCAAAGGAAGATCGCACAGATAGTTCTTTCCGGTTCTTCTTTGCGAGAAACAGTTTCTCTCTACCCTACCGGAAACTCCAGGTCGATCTTGAGGCCCGGGTCGGCGTTGGACGCGCGGATCGCTCCGCGGTGGAGTTCCACGGCGCGGCGGGCGATGGAGAGGCCCAGGCCGATACCGCCGCTGAGCCGGTTGCGGTCGGATTCCACGCGATAGAAAGGGTCGAAGATGCGCGGCAGCGCAGCTTCCGGGACGCCGGTGCCATGGTCGCGGATCTCGACGATGGCGCGGGCATCACTACGCGACAGTCTGACTTCGACGATGGTATCGCGGGGGGCGTAGCGGATGGCATTGCGCAGGACATTCTCCACGGCACGGCGGAGGAGTTCGGGATCTCCGGCGATGGTGACCGGCTGGCAGCCCTGGTACTGGAGGCTGCAACCGTGGGCGGCGGCTTCGATGGCGGAATCGTCCACCAGATGCTGAACCAGTTGGTCGAGGCGCACCAGGTCGTGATGGAGCGAGGCGGGGTCGCCCTCGGCGCGTGTGACCAGAAGGAGCTGGCCGACCAGGGAGTTGAGGCGATCGGATTCCTTCTGGATACGGTTGAGGGCGGTATCGGTATCGTCGCCGGAGCGTGCCAGTTCGATGGCGACACCGAGGCGGGCGAGCGGAGAGCGGAGTTCGTGGGAGATGTCCAGGAGGAGGCGGCGTTCGGCGGCAAGCAGGGTTTCGATGCGGTCGGCCATACGG
>JAPKZC010000761.1:0-1363 GCA_026394025.1 Candidatus Solibacter sp. | reverse complement strand
GTCGAAGGTGCGGGCGAGTTGGCCGAGTTCGTCGCGGCGGACGCTTTCGGCACGGGCGGAGAGATCGCCGCGACCGAAGCGCTCGACGGCCTTCTGGAGTATGCGAACCGGGCGGGTAAGGTACAAAGCCAGCCAGTAGCAGAGCCCGATGGCGGCGGCCATGACGAAGAGGTGTGCCGGCTGAAGGAACCAGGAGCCGACATAGGCGCGCGGCACGATGAAGAAGAACCAGTAGCGGCCGTCATTGGAGACGCGGGCGACGGTGGAATCGCCGGTGCGGAATACCTGGTAGAGCACGCGCCGTTGGGCGTGGCGGATCAGGTCGGAGCGGTCTTCATTAGTGAGCAGGTCGCGGCCGTTTTCGTCGGTGAGGACGCCGCGGGCGTCATAGACGCGATGCAGGGTATCGAGGAAGCTCTGGAGCGCGGGGCGCCCGCCGGTCTCGTATGCGCTGGTGGCTTCCTCCAACTGGAAGCGGACCAGCCGGGCGACCGGCGCGCGTTCGTCGCTATCGTTTTCATTCACGTTGAAGGCGGAGATGAAGGCCGACCCGACCACCGTGATGGCGAGGGCGAACCAGAACCAAAGGAGGATTTTGGCGAAGAGGGAGTTCATTCGGCGACGGTGTCCTCGGGTGTGCGGCAGAACTGGTAGCCGACGCCGCGGATGGTTTTGATGAGATCGTCGCCGCCCTCCAGCTTCTTGCGCAGGTGGCTGATGTGCATGTCGATGGAGCGATCGAAGGGTGTAGCTTTGCGGTTATAGAAATTCTCCATGAGGGCGTCGCGCGAGAGGACGCGACCGGCCGAGCGCATCAGCATCTCGAGGATATCGAATTCGAAGGTGGTCAGGTCGACGCGCTGTCCGCGGGCGAAGACTTCGCGGGCGCCCGGGTCGAGCGAGATGCCGTTGGTTTCGATGCGATTGCCGGGCGCGGCGGGACGGGGCTCAAAGCGGCGGAGGATGGCGCGAATCCGGGCGGCGAGTTCGCGCGGGTTGAAGGGCTTGGCAAGGTAATCGTCGGCGCCGAGTTCGAGGCCGATGATGCGGTCGACATCCTCGCCGCGGGCGGTGAGCATGAGAACCGGGACTCCGGACTTCTGACGGAGGCGGCGCAGGATTTCAAAGCCATCGAGGCCCGGGAGCATGACGTCGAGCACCACCAGATCGACGCCGGGCTGGAGAGCTCGGTCGAGGCCGCGGTTGCCATCATGGGCTGCCTCCACGGAAAAGCCCTCGCGGCGGAGGAACTCGCCGAGGAGAGAGGCGAGTTCGGCGTCGTCATCGACCAGCAGGATGTTCACGGCTCGAATTTACCACGTGGGGGGCGGCGGGTGCGGGTCACGGGTGGTTGGCGGGGCCG
>JAPKZC010000826.1 GCA_026394025.1 Candidatus Solibacter sp. | reverse complement strand
GTTCCGCGGGTATAGCGTTTATCTCTCGTCATGAACCCTCCTGTGGTTGCGGCCCAGGCCGCATGTTGTGCACTGAGTATATACGAGATTGCGCCGGACGTCTGGCGGGAGCCCGCACATACGGGTTAACCCAGGGTGTGCGACATGGAAGTGAGCTCCGCCTCCGGCGACGCCGGATTGAACAGGCTGTGACTGGGGCGTGTCGAGTGGGCGGTATGCTGCGAGAGGACACGACTGCAGTTAAGGCCCATTCCCCATTGGTGCGTATGCCCCAAAGTGAGCATGGCCCCAGGAAGGCGATTGAACATTGGCGAGGCTCTTGGAGCACTCCCCTAGGCCAGAATCCACGTATCGGCCAACCTGGGCTGTCGTGTCCGGAAAGGCCGAGAAGATGCAGGACAGCGACAAGCGCAAGGATAACACTGGCAGTCCGAGACAAATCGCAGGGCTGCCGGTAGTTCGGGACAAGGTGGCGGGCATTGATTTAGGGAGCGAACGTCACTGGACATGCGCCCCGACGGTAGAAGGCGGCGGGCGGGAAGTGGCCGATTTCGGGGCTACTACGTCGGAGTTGATCCGGATGGCGCAATGGCTCAAAGAGCGAAAGGTAGAATCGGTGGCGATGGAGAGTACCGGAGTCTACTGGATCGCACCGCATGAGATATTGGAAGCGGAGGGCTTGGAGGTGTTGCTGGTAGACACCCGGCAACTAGCGCGAGTGCCAGGGCGCGACAAGAAGTCGGATCCGTTCGACTGTGAGTGGATTCAACGGCTGCACAGTTGCGGGTTGTTGATGGGCTCTTTCCGGCCGAAGGAAGCGGTGTGTATGCTGCGGACGTTGGTGCGGGACAAAGGAAACCTGGTGGCGGAGGCAGGCGATTGGTTGCGGAGGATGCAGAAGAGCCTGGACCAGATGAACGTGCGAGTGCACCGGGCGGTATCGGACATCGACGGGGCAACGGGGATGGCCATCCTGCGGGCGATCGTCGACGGAGAGCGGGATGCGCGTAAGCTGGCGAAACTGCGGGACCCGCGCTGCCGCAAGAGCGAGCAGGAGATTGCCGAGCAATTGAGCGGGCACTGGCGGGAAGATCACTTATTCAGCCTGCGGCAGGGATTGAAGATTTACGACAGCATCCAGGAGCGAATCGCCGACTACGCGAAGGAGATACTGCGCATGCTGGCGGAGATGGAGCGGGAGGAGTGCCGGGGGCAAGAAGTGCCGAAGGTGAAGAGCCCGCAGAAAGGGAAAGCGATCCGGAACCGAGGAGAAGAGCCGATGCGCCAGGCTTTGTACCGGATGAGCGGAGTGGACCTGACGGGGATCGACGCGATCGGGGTGGAAACCGTGCAAGTGGTACTCAGCGAATACGGGCCGGACCTGAGCCGTTTTCCGACCGAGAAGCAGTTCGTAAAGCATGTAACGCTGGCGCCGAACAGGCCGACGAGCGCAGGCAAGCCGGTGAAAAAGAAGAGGCGGAACAGCGCGAGCACTCGCGTGGCCGCGGCGCTGCGGATGGCGGCCACATCGCTGCGCCATAGCGAGACGGCGTTAGGGGCGTACTACCGCCAGATGGCGCGACGGATCGGAGGAGATGTGGCGGTATTTGCCACTGCCAGGAAGCTGGCCACTCTAATTTACCGCCTGCTCCGGTGGGGGCAACCGTATGTGGATGAGGGTGCGGAGGCCTACGAAAAACGATATCAGGAGAGTCGCATCAAGAGTCTGACGGCCAGGGCCAAAGAACTCGGCTATCAACTCACTCCGACCAACGCGTGACCGTCCCTCATTGAGAGTGGAAGTCACAGGCCAGGGATTTACGGAAATGTCGGCCAATCGGCAGGATCCTAGCGTAGGAGTACGTCAGGCCGAGCCGCGACCGTCAGGGAGCGGTAGGCCACCAGGACATCTGCGTAGGCTCCACGCTATGGCGGGTCAATCGTCGAGTCCCGACGCTATTTCTCCAAGGCCAGTCCGGACTCTTTCAGCGCGCGCCAGCCGCCATCGAGGGAGATCGCTTTGGTGTACCCCATCTGCCGTAAATTGTCGGCCACCAGCACGGAGCGGAATCCGCCGCCGCAATACAGCACCAGCGTGGCGTCCTTGTCCGGCACCTTGGTCTCGATGTCGCGCTCGATGATGCCCTTGCTCAGGTGCACGGCGCCGGCGACGTGGCCGGCGGCCCACTCGCTCTCCTCGCGCGTGTCCACCAGGACGTGCGCCTCGCCGGCCTCAAGCATCTTCCGATACCCCACGAGATCTGTCTCTTGGACACGCGTCTTGGCGTCGTTTACCAGCTTTAGAAACCCAGGATTATGTGCCATAGCTATTTATTCCACGCGCCGGATCTTGGCGCCCACGCCGGCCAGTTTCGTCTCAATTTTCTCATAGCCGCGGTCGATGTGGTAGACGCGGTCGATCACCGTTTCACCCTTAGCCACCAGGGCGCCCAGCACCAGGGAGGCGCTGGCACGCAAATCGCTCGCGATCACGCCGGCGCCGGTCAACCCGCGCGGTCCGGCGATGATCGCCTGTTTGCCATCGAGTCGGATATTGGCGCCCATCCGCGCCAGTTCCTGCGCGTGCATGAAGCGGTTCTCGAAAATCGTCTCCACAACAATGGCGATTCCCTCCGCCTGCGTCATCAGCGCCATGTACTGCGCCTGAAGGTCGGTGGCGAAGCCGGGATACTCTTCCGTGGTCATATCGACACTGCGCAGGCGCCCCGTTCCGCGGACACGCAACACGGTGGCATCGGGCTGTGTCACTTCCACCCCGCATTGCTGCAGCTTGGACACGAGCGCGCCGAGGTGTTCCGGATTGCAGCGGGTCACGGTCAGGTCGCCGCAGGTGATTGCACCCGCCACCAGGAACGTGCCCGCCTCGATACGGTCGGCGATAATGGTGTGCTCCGCGCCGCCCAAGCGTTCCACGCCCTGTATGCGGATGGTGGACGAGCCGGCGCCCTCGATTCGGGCGCCCATCTTGACCAGCAGGTCCGCCAGATCGGCCACTTCGGGTTCGCGGGCGGCATTGCGCAGCACGGTTTCGCCCCTCGCCAGCACCGCCGCCATCATGAGGTCTTCGGTGCCCGTGACGGTGATCCGCTCGAAGTTGACGACTGCGCCACGCAGCCCATGGGGCGCCACGGCCTCAATATATCCGTGGGCCTGGTTGATGGTGGCGCCCAATTGCTCGAGGCCGAAGATGTGCAAATTGATGGGCCGTGCGCCGATGGCGCAGCCGCCCGGGAGGGAGACCCTTGCCTGGCCGGAACGCGCCACGAGGGGGCCCAGCACCAGGCTGGATGCCCGCATGGTCTTGACCAGTTCGTAGGGCGCCTCCGGGCTGAGGATGCGCTCCGTGCGCAGGCGCACGGTTTCGCCCTGCACCTCCAGGGTGGTTCCGATATCCACCAGCAGGCGCTCCATGGTGCGGATATCGCGCACGCGGGGCACGCGATGCAGGGTCACGGTTTCATCGGTCAACAGCGCCGCCGCCAGCGCGGGCAGCGCCGAGTTCTTCGAGCCGCTGGTGGGAATCTCTCCCAGAAGCGCGGCTCCGCCGGCAATTACGAATTTATCCATGGAACCCTTTCATCATTCGCGCCTGCTCGCGCAGCACGGAGAAGCTGATTTCGTTGGCGAAAAGCGGTTCCAAAGGAACCCGCGCGGACCAGGGGGTCCGCCCCACCGCTTGCGCTCTCATTCGCCCAGCGCCTGCCGGACGCGTCCGCGCGATGCGGTCAGACGCCGCTCCGCCTCTACCCGCGCGATGCCGACCTTGCCCATCACAATCGCGGTTCGCACGCTCATGCCGCTCTCCGCCAGCAGTTCGACGGCGCGCTCCGGCGAAACACCCGCCGCCTGCGCGATGATGCGCCGGGCGCGATCCACGAGTTTCTCATTCTTCGGTTGGACGTTGACCATCAGGTTGCCATAAACGTAGCCCAACCGGATGAACGTCCCGGTAGAGAGCATGTTCAACACCAGTTTCTGCGCCGCGCCCGCCTTCATGCGAGTACTACCTGCGACGATCTCCGGCCCCACCAGCGGCGCAATCGCAAAATCCACCGCGCGCGAGAGTTCCGCGCCGGGCGTGCAACAGATTCCAACCGTCACCGCGCCCAGCCTCCTGGCTTCGGCCACCGCACCCAGCACGTAAGGCGTTCTCCCGCTCGCCGCGATTCCTACGAGCACGTCCTTTGCCGTAAAACCGCGTGCCGAGAGATCGCGGACGCCGATGGCGGGATCGTCCTCGGTAGTCTCGGTTGCGTGGCTCAGGGCGGCTTCCCCGCCAGCCATGATGCCCTGCACCATTTCCGGCGGCGCGCTGTAGGTCGGCGGGATTTCGGACGCGTCCAGCACGCCGAGGCGGCCGCTGGTTCCGGCGCCAAGATAGAACAACCGGCCGCCGTTTTGCAGGGCCGCCACAATGGCGTCCACCGCGCGCGCGATCGCCGGGATCTCGCGCTGCACCGCCGCCGCCACCCTCTGGTCCTCCGCGTTGATGATGCGAAGGGCCTGCTCCGTGGGTAGCGTGTCGATGAACGCAGAGGCCGGATTGGGCTGTTCGGTGAGTAATTTATCCAGCATGTTTCAGGCTAACATCACAGCGAGATAGACTCATAGGGATGCCTCTCGCCATTCAGGCCGACGATGTGCGCGCCGCCGCCGGACGGATCCGTCCGCTGGCGCGCAGGACGCCCGTGTTCACTTCCGCCGGCTTCGACTCCAAGGCCGGCACCCGGGTGTACTTCAAGTGCGAAAACCTACAGCGCGGCGGGGCCTTCAAGATCCGCGGCGCCGCCAACCTGGTGCTATCCCTTTCCAGAGAATCGCTGGCCCGGGGCGTGGTGGCCTACTCCTCCGGCAATCACGCGCAGGCCACCGCCATCGCCGCCCGGTATGTTGGCGTGCCTTCGACCATTGTGATGCCGGAGGACGCGCCGAAATCCAAAATGGAAGCTACGCGGGCCCAGGGAGCGCGCATCATCACCTACAACCGGTTTAAGGATAGCCGCGAAGCCATCGCCCAGAGCATCCTCAAGGAGACTGGCGCCACGCTGGTGCCGCCCTTCGATCACCCCATGATTATGGCGGGCCAGGGCACGTCTGCGATGGAGTTGCTTGACGAAACCGGGCCGCTGGACGCCCTGATCGCTCCGGTGGGCGGCGGCGGGCTGCTGGCCGGCTGCGCCACTATTGCCAAAGCGCAGCACCCGTCAATCCGCGTCTTCGGCGCCGAACCGGAATCCGCCAACGATACTTTTCTTTCGATGTTGGCCGGCGCGCGGGTCTCGGTGCACCCCGACACCATCGCCGACGGGCTGCGCTCGCCCAAACCCGGCGAGTTGACGTTTCCGGTGATGCAGCAACTGGTGGAGCGAATCGTGTTGGTGAGCGAAGACGAGATTCGCGCCGCTGTCAAATTCGTGCTCCTGCGTCTAAAGATCCTGGTCGAACCCAGCGGCGCTGTACCCATTGCCGCGGTCCTGTTCCGCAAGCTCCCTCCGGAGATTCAATCGGTGGGCGTGGTGATCTCCGGCGGCAACGTGGATTTCGCGGACCTCGCAAGGATGTAGGGGACGGCGGGGCGGGACTACGCATCAGAAGCGGCGAGAAAGACAAGTGCGCAACCGGACAGGCCAGGAGGGCCAGGAGCCTGTCCTACTAGCGCTGGTTGGCTTTCAGGACTTTTTTGCGCAGGCGGATGCTGAGCGGCGTGACTTCGACGAACTCGTCGTCGCGGATGAATTCGATGGCCTGTTCCAGATTGAGCAGCCGTGGCGGCACCAGGCGGATGCCTTCGTCGGAAGTGGAAGCGCGCATGTTGGTGAGCTTCTTTTCCTTGACGATGTTGACGTCGAGATCGGCATCGCGGGCGTTTTCGCCGACGATCTGGCCGCCATACACCTCGGTACCGGGAGCGACGAAGATCTCGCCGCGCTCCTGGAGGTTGAAGATGGCGTAGCCAGTGGTTCTTCCCGAACGGTCCGCCACCAGCGAGCCGGTGGGGCGCGAGGAAATCTCGCCCTGCCACTCGATGTAGCCGTGGAAGAGCGAGTTCATAAGGGCGGTGCCGCGCGTGTCCGTGAGGATCTCGCTGCGCAGGCCGATCAAGCCGCGGGAGGGCACGTGAAACTCGAGCCGCACGCGGCCGGAGCCGTGGTTGACCATCTTGACCATCTTGCCCTTGCGGGCGCCGAGTTTCTCGATCACCACGCCCAGGAAGTTCTCCGGGCAATCGATGATCAGGTGTTCCAGCGGCTCGTGGAGTTTGTGGTCGATGGTGCGCGTCAGAATCTCGGGCTTGCCCACCGCCAGTTCGTAGCCTTCGCGGCGCATCATCTCGATCAGGATGGCGAGCTGCAATTCGCCGCGGCCCATGACCTTGAAGGTGTCATGCCCCAGTTCCTCGACGCGGATGGAAACGTTGGTCAGAAGTTCTTTGTCGAGCCGCTCGCGCAGGTTGCGCGACGTCACCCACTGTCCCTCTCGCCCGGCGAACGGCGAGGTGTTGATGGTGAACGCCATCGCGATAGTGGGCTCGTCGATCTGGATGGGCGGCAGCGGTTCGGGAGTTTCCGCGCTGGTCACCGTCTCCCCGATGGTGATGCCTTCTACGCCGGCGATGGCCAGGATGTCGCCCTGCCGGCCGATGGTTTCATCCACGCGCTTCAGCCCCTCGAATGAATAGAGCTTGGTGATCTTGGTGGTGTGCATCGTGCCGTCGCGCTTGGCGATGGCCACGTTGTCGCCGTACTTGAGGGTGCCGTTGACCACGCGGCCGATGCCGAGGCGTCCCAGATAGTCGCTGTAGTCGAGGTTGGCGATCAGCATCTGGAGCACGCCGTCCGGGTCGCCGACCGGTGGCGGGATGTGCTTCACGATGGCGTCGAAGAGGGGCCGCAGATCGGTGGCCGTATGTTCCATCACGCACTTGGCGACGCCGGTCTTGGCGATGGTGTAGAGCACCGGAAAATCGAGCTGATCTTCGGTGGCGTCGAGATCGATGAAGAGATCGTAGATTTCGTCAAGGACCTCCGCGATGCGGGCGTCCGGCCGGTCGATCTTGTTGATGACCACAATGGGGGGAAGTTTGGCCTCAAGAGCCTTGCTGAGCACGTAGCGCGTCTGCGGCAGGGGCCCTTCGCTGGCGTCCACCAGCAGCATGACGCCATCCACAATCTTCAGCGCGCGCTCCACTTCTCCGCCGAAATCGCTGTGGCCGGGGGTGTCGACGATGTTGATTTTGACGCCGTGGTAACGCACGCCGGTGATCTTGGCGAGGATGGTGATGCCGCGCTCGCGTTCCAGGTCGTTGGAATCCATCACGCGGTCCACGTGCTCCTCATGAGAGCCGAAGATGCCGCTCTGGTTGAGCATGGCATCTACGAGAGTGGTCTTGCCATGATCCGGTTGCTGCTTTTCATGAATCACTTTTTGATCGGAATCTGAGGCGCAAGCGCAGCCTGCCGCGCTTTACGATTCGGGGCGTAACTCTTAGTTTATCATGTACTGCCGGACAAAACCGCCGTTCTGCTCCTCGTGAACCACATCCATAGGGTTATGAAGAAAACTCGTAAATCCGCCAAACCGGTCTCCGCCGATGCGATTGCGCGTCTGGCCGATCAAGGTAAGGACGTTTCCCGCTTCTTCAACGGCCAAGGCCGGATGGTTCAACCGATTCAGCGCGTGAAGGCTGCTCAGGATCTCAACGTGAGCCGCCATGCGGTCATCAAAACGCTCGCTCGGCAGGCTCTCCATCAACACTATCTGGCAGAACGCGCAAGGCGGCCGCAGGCGGCGTCCTAGCTCACCACCGCGCCCGCTTTGGCCAACGCCGCTTCCACTTCTTCTTTCGTGAGGTCCGTGCTGATGAACAGTTCCTGGCGGGCGCCGGCACTCAGCGCGATCGCTTTCCATCCGTTCTGTGTCGGCACCGTCACGCGCACCTTTACTTTGCCGCGGGCGTCGCGCACCGGACGGATCACGCCCGGAATCACGGAGCGGATCGCCGGGGTCGCTTTCAATAGATCCTCCAGAATGCCGCGCACGCCGTCAATGATGCTGTGCTCAATCTTCAGCCTGTCCTTGGCCGTGCGCAATCGCATCTACTGCCAGCCCTCGCCGCCGCGTAACGGTACGAAGCGGCACAAGGTGGACACGCGGCAATCCACGTGCCCGCGGCGCTGGGTCAACACGCGCAGTTCCTGATCGTCCAGAGCGCCCACCGGAATCACCAGGAGTCCGGGATCGTTCAGTTGCCCAAGCAACGCCGCGGGGATCTCCGGCGCGCCCGCCGCCACCGAGATTGCATCGTAGGGCGCCGCTTCCGCATAGCCGGCCGAGCCATCGCCCACCACCACTTGCACGTTGCCGTCGCACGCTGTGCGCCGCAGGTTGTCCCTGGCCTGTTGCGCCAGACTGGGAATGATCTCGAGCGTAGTCACGTGCGCTGCGAGCGCGCCCAGCACGGCCGCCGCGTAACCGCAACCGGCGCCCACTTCGAGCACGTGCTCGGTTCCGCGTAACTCCAGCGATTCGGCCATCAGTGCGGTCATGTAAGGCTGCGAAATGGTCTGCCCCTCGCCGATGTGAATCGGTCCGTCCTGATACGCCACCAGACGCGATTCCGGCGGAACGAATTCCTCGCGCGGTATTTCCAGCATGGCGGCCAGCACCCGCTCGTCGTGAATACCCCGCCGGCGAAGTTGCGCGTCCACCATGCGGCGGCGTTCCGAAAACCAATCGGGGACCAAGTCCACCCCCACTTTATAATAGCTATAGATGGCCCACCTGATTACACTCATCCCCGGCGACGGAATCGGACCCGAAGTGGCCGACGCCACGGTACGCGCCGTAGACGCTACCGGCGCAGATATCGAGTGGGAGCGCGTCGAAGCCGGCCTCCGCGCGCTCGCCGAACAGGGCCAATTGATTCCCGACGAAGTGTTCGCTTCTCTTGAAATGACGCGCGTCGGCCTCAAGGGTCCCACCGCTACCCCCATCGGCGGCGGACACCAAAGCATCAACGTGGCGCTGCGCAAGAAACTCGGCCTCTATACGAACTTCCGCCCGGTGCGCATGCTGCCCGGGCTGAAGACGCGCTTCCAGGATCTGGCGCTCGACCTCGCCATCTTTCGCGAGAACACCGAGGATCTCTATTCCGGGCTGGAACACGAAGTGGTGCCCGGCGTGGTGGAGAGCCTGAAGATCATCACGCGGAAGGCCTCCACCAAAATCGCGCGCTCGGCCTTCGAATGGTCGCGCCGTGAGAGCCGCAAGAAGGTGGTGGCCATACACAAGGCCAACATCATGAAGTTGAGCGACGGCCTGTTCCTCAAGTGCTGCCGCGATGTGGCCTCCCTGTTTCCCGAGATTGCGTATAGCGAGCTCATCGTGGACAACGCCTGCATGCAACTGGTGATGCGCCCCGAGACTTTCGACGTGCTGGTGCTGCCGAACCTCTACGGCGATATCATCAGCGATCTCACCGCCGGACTGGTGGGCGGACTCCCAATAGCGGCGACAACCACGCCATCTTCGAGGCCGTCCACGGCACCGCGCCCGATATCGCGGGCAAGTGTCTGGCAAACCCGACCGCGCTGATGCAATCCGCGGTCCTGATGCTGGCACACGTCGGTGAGCGCGCGGCGTCCACCCGTCTCCACAACGCGATCTACCGGACGTACGCCGAACGCGATCACCTTACCGGCGATGTCGGCGGTAGCGCTTCGACATCGGAATTCACGGAAGCCGTGATCCGCCACCTGTGACCTGCACCAGCCGTCCGTCCCGAAAGTCGAAGACCGTCATCTTCGCCAGTTCTTCGGGCGGCAGCGGAACTTTGCGTTGCAGGTGGAATTGGAGGCTCTTGTCGCGGAACCATAGTTCGGCGATGAAGAGCATGTCCCAATCGTCGAAAGGGTCGTTCAGAAATGCTACGTGGGTGCCCGGTTTCACGTGTGGGTTTAGCGCCCGGAGTTTGTCGAGTGTTGCGCCGGTCAGTCTGCCGACATCCGCCATGGCTGCCCGGACGAACCTGCGTTTCTGGTGGTCATTCTCCTGCGCCCAGAAAAAGAAGGTCGCGCAAAGAAGGGCGGCGAACAGCCCCGCGTATCCGGCACGGCGGAAGACGGGCTCCGCCGCCAGAAAACGCGCCGCCGCACCGGCAACGTCCGTCAGCACCACCGCGGCGAAGACCGCCCATCCGGCAAGCGGTATGTACAGGCATCCACCGCCGCGCCCCTCCAGAACCGCCAGGGGTAGCGGCGTAAACATCAGGAAGACCCAGCAGAAGCGCAGTACGGGACGCTGCCGTCGCCATGCCAGATAGGCCAGCAACAACCACACCGCCACTACGCCGCGCCAACTGAAACTGCCCCACGCCAGGAACAGATCGCCCATCGCCGCCTTCTCGAACGCAAACAGCCGTTGCAGCGACAGCTCCGCGCGGTAGGCAGGCGATTGCAGCAGGGCGTCCGGTCCGAACGCCTTGCCGTAAAGATAGAACAGGTTCAACGCCACGCAATACAGCATCACCCGCCCCGGCCCGAGCAGCCATCTGACGATTTCCCCCGGCGTCCACTCCTTGGGCCGGTGATGGATCCACTCGTACGCCAGCAACACGATGGGCAGCGTAAGTGCCATCTCCTTGGAATCCAGGGCAAGGAGGTACAACCCCATCACCAAAGCCGTTTCCCTGCCGCTTAACCGGCGGCCCTGTGCGCGAACCCGCGCGTAGCAGAGGAACGCGGACATATAAAACGAGAAGCAGAGCACGTCATAGATGAAGGCCGTGCTGTAGTAGAGCACGCTCAACCCGGCGTGATATGCCACTACCAGAGTGGCCAGTCCCGCCTGCAACTCGCCGCATCCAACCCGCCGCGCAAACCGGTATATCAGGTACAAGTTCCCCAGCAGGATCCCAAGCATCGCCGCATGGTAGGGAAGCGGATTCAGTCCGGCGAATTGGAGCAACGGCAGGTAGAACAGACTGCCCATCGGACGGTATGCTCCGCGCCAGGGCGTGAACAGATCGAGCACTATGCGGGTCGTCGGCAGCTTCCAATAGATCGACATGTTCATCATGTCGTCGGCGGCGAATTGCGCCCACAGGCCATCCCAGTTGAAGTAGAGAAAATAGGCCAGGATCAGGAGGGCGAAGGCAAATTTTCGCCAGGGGGCGCTGCCGGCTGAGGCCATGCGCTCATCTTAACTGGCGGAGCGCACGCGATGTGCGGAGGTTCGTCTACTCGTACGCCATGATGATCGCGCTGTTATCGAGTTCGCCATAGCCCGCGGCCTCCAGGCGTTCCAGCAACTGGCGGTGGACCTGCGACAGCGGAGCCTTGGCGTTCTTCGCACTGGCCGCGGCCAGAATCAGGCGGACGTCCTTGAGGTGCTGCGAGAGCTTGGCCTCCACAGTGAAATCGTGGTCCAGCATCTTCTGGCCCTTGTCGTCCATCACCCGCGAATACGCCGCCCCGGCTTTGAGCACCTCGAGCGCGTCCGACGGCGAAACCTCGCACGCATGGGCGAATGCCAGCGTCTCGGCCAGCACGGCGCGATGCAGGCCAAGCGCGAGGTTGACCACCAGTTTCATCCGCGCGCCCGCGCCGTAGGGCCCCAGATAGAAGGCGCGCGAAGCGAACGTCTTGAAGATCGGAGCGGCGGCGTCAAACACCGGGCGCCGGCCGCCGGCCATCACCACCGCGGTGCCGTTGCGGACCACACGGCTGGAGCCTAGCACGGTGGCGTCCAGATATTCGATCCCGGCCTTCGCCAGCTTCGCGCCCATCGCCGCCATGGCTTCCGGTTCGCCGGTGGTGCAATCGATGATGGTGGTCCCGGGCGTGAGTTCGAGCGCCGCCAGCACCTCGGCGACCACGTCGGAAGTGGGCAGGCACAGGATGATGACGCGGCACTTGACGGCAACCTCTTGGGCGCTGCCCGCGCCGCGACGCCGGTTGGGCATGAGGTCGTAACCCAGGATCCCATAGCCGGCTTCGGTAAGGCGGGCGGCGATCGCCGACCCGAGAAGGCCAACTCCGATGATGCCAATGGTGTCCATATGCGCCTACTTCCCCCTCGTCAGACCCAGCGCGCGAATCCGCTTGTGCAGATTCGTCCGCTCCATGCCGAGCGCCCGCGCCGCGCCCGACACATTCCAGTTCGATTCATCCAGCGCGCGCAGAATATGGTCCCGCTCGGCCGATTCGCGCGCCTCCTGGATGGTGGATTTCGGACCCGCCTCGCGTTGTACGCGCACTTCCACCGGGATGGAATCGCGCGTCAGCCGCTCGCCCGGCGTCAGAATCGCCATGCGCTCGACGGCGTTCCGCAGCTCGCGCGCGTTCCCCGGCCAGAGGTAGGTCTCCAGCAGCGGGAATACCGTCTCGTCCATCCTCTTGGGCTTGAAATTATTGCGCGCGCAGAAATCTTCGAGGAAATATTCCGCCAGCAGGCGGACATCGTGCGGCCGCTCGCGCAGCGCCGGC
>JAPKZC010000197.1 GCA_026394025.1 Candidatus Solibacter sp. | reverse complement strand
TGAGCCACTTCAGCAAGGCGCTGGTGCTGGGATACGGCGGTTGGATGGTCATGGACCGGCGCCTCACCCCGGGCGACGTCGTCATGTTCGTCGCCTACCTGGACCGCATCTACGATCCGATCGACTCGCTCAGCAGCATCGCCGTCAATCTGCAACAGCACATGGCCTCCCTGCATCGCGCCGTCCGCCTGCTGCACACCCACCCCATGGAACCATCCGGCGCCGAATTGCTGCCCGGCCCCGGCGCCGTCGAGTTCCGCGGCGTCACTTTTGGCTACGGGCCGCAACACGAGGTGCTGCGCGGGATTACGTTCACCGCCGAAGCCGGTAAGGTCACCGCCATAATAGGGCCGTCTGGCGCCGGAAAGACTACCGCCGCCGACCTGCTCCTCAAACTCTGGGAGCCCGACTCCGGCGAGATTCGCATTGACGGACAGTGCCTCTCGCAGGTGGACCCATCCTCGGTCCGTCGAGCCATTGGGATGGTCGCCGCCGATGGCGCCATTTTCCGGGGAACCCTGGCCGAAAACATCCGTTACAAGCGTCCCGCTGCCACCGACGAGCAGGCCCGCGACGCCGCCACCGCCGCGGGCCTGGGCGATCTCCTCGACCGCCTGCCCCAAGGCTTGGCCACGGAAATCGGTGAGCGTGGCGTGGGCTTGTCCGTAGGAGAACGCCAGCGCCTTCAGATTGCGCGTATCCTAGTGGACCGGCCGCGAATCCTGGTCCTGGACGAAGCCACCGCCAATCTCGACTATGCCACTGAAGAGGAAGTCAAGAAATCGCTCGCCGGGTTATCCTACCGGCCCACCACCCTGGTGATCGCCCACCGCTACTCCATGGTGATGGACGCGGACCACGTGATTGTGATGGATAAGGGCCGAATCGTAGAGCAGGGTGCGCCCCATCAACTGATCGCCGCGCGCGGTTGGTTCGCCCGTCTGGCCACGCAATCCGCGCCCGGCGGGCCGGTGGGTTGACGCGATGAATGGCCTACCACGGGATACGCTTCACTGCCTGCGATCCCAAAAGATGCTGCAGCTCTCCAGTTCCACGTGCTGTTTGTAGAGAGTCTTCAAACCGTAGTCGGCGATGTCCTCTTCGTCACAACTGTAGACTGTGGCGAACATCCCCGACTGCACCTGCCGCTTGACCTCGACCTCGTTGAGGATGTGCAGCAGCGCCGCCTCGGCAGGCGGCAGGTTCACCAGATGCGTGTAGGACAACTCGTAGCCCGGTGGCGGCGTGCGGTGCGTCAGGAAATAGAGCTGCTCCACGGCGAGTATCGGGGCTTTTGGCGGCGTCACCTGATCCACCTTGGCCGCCAGGCGTTGGTAGGCGCTCCAGGTATCCAACTCGCGGCGCTCGTACAGCGTTCTGCCCAACCCCAGCGCTAAGAGCACCGCAACCACCAGAACCGGCCACAGCGGGCGCTCCGCCTCGAAGGCGCGGGAGAGGGCGAACAAGCCGGCCACCGCCAGGATCGCCAGAAACGGCACGGTCAGCAGGAAGTATCGCGCGAACGTGGGATGGGCCCTGCCAACCTCCGCGGATAGGGCCGCCGCCAGCCACGCGCACAGGCAAAACTCCGCCTTTAGAGCGCGCGGCCACGCGCTCTGACGCACCACATACAGCAGGCCGCCCAGCGCCAGCAGCCCCAGCATCAGAGCCTGCCCGTTGTCGATCCAGGAGGTCAGGATCTCCAGGTCATGCCTCGTCGTCTCCGGCCAGTACAGCCTGCGAAAGAACGCGTGATATCGAAACAGGTTGAACCACGTCTGCCGCGGTCCCCGGGCGAATAGCCAGAACACCGGCGCGAAGGGAACTAACACCCCGAGCGTGAACGCCACGAACTTCTTCCACCGGCTTCCGGCACGGTTGTAGAACAAAACCCAGAACAACAGCACCGGGGTCGCGGCGGCCGAAAGCAGCGAACTTGCCGCGGCAACCCCGGCGCAGAAGCCCGCCCCGGC
>JAPKZC010000158.1 GCA_026394025.1 Candidatus Solibacter sp. | reverse complement strand
ATCGCCCCCCACGCCAGCAGCCAGATACCAGAGGCCAGCAGGAACCAGCCCGGCTCCAACTTGCCATCGCCGCCGCGCAGGCCCCAGAACAGCAGAGCGGCCAACAGCGCGGCGATTACCGGACCCAGCAGCATCGCCGCCAGCGCCAGCGCCAGTTTCGCGCGGCGGCCACTGCCGGATTTCGCCTCGAACACAATCCACATCACCAACTGAACCAGCGCCACCAGCGCCGGCACGCCAACGAACAAGCCGAAGCGGACCGCGGCGGAAACGTGGTTGGAGAGCAGCGTGAAGAAGAAAACGATGCCCAGCACCGTGGAGAGGGAGTTGCCGACGATGCCGTATATGGCCTGTGCTTCGACGCCGCGCATGGTC
Organism: Candidatus Solibacter sp.; assembly: GCA_026394025.1. Classification (GTDB taxonomy): domain Bacteria; phylum Acidobacteriota; class Terriglobia; order Bryobacterales; family Bryobacteraceae; genus Solibacter. Next base: position 15,956 of record JAPKZC010000158.1, on the reverse strand, counting down.
AGCGTGGCCAGCCAGATGGAATACGTCAGCGCCGCCGCGCTGCCCAGCGCGAAGCCCAGCGACAACAAACCGGACCACGAATCCGCGTTCTTCACCCCCGCCGGCCGTTCCATGAAGAACTCGCGCGAGATCTCGAACGCGCCGCCCAACAAAGGCACGGTCATGATGGGCGCCCACACCGGCAGCAGAAACGCGAACCAGTTCCACGTCGTGTAGTGGTACGCCATCGAGATGACGCCGCTGCGATACAGGCTGTAGCCATCCTTGATGAAATCTGCCGTCGGCGTGGGCGGGCCCAGCGGCGCCAGCCGCTCCTCGAACTCCGCCAGGCCGACGCGGCGCGCGGTGACGGCCGTATAGGTCTGCTCCAACGCATCGGAGTAGGCCGCGAAAAACTGCGGAGGAACCTCTTTCAACGTGGGCCACCAGGCGTCCCACGCCGCGCCTGCGCGCGTGCTGTCGCGCAGCAGCACCTGCCGCGCCACCAGCGCGTCGTGCGAGTGCTCGCCATCGCCGTGCTCCAGTTTGCTGCGCGCGGAGGTGGCGGAGCGCCACTCGATTTCGTGGATCAGCGGGTGCGAAATAACGTCGCCTGCCACGTGGCACAAGTGCCCCAGCACATAGGCGCGCATCATATTCAACTGGGCATCCCGGGGGTTCAACAGGGGGTTCTGCGGGTCCACCGCGGGCACTTCGCTGGTGATGGCGAGGGACACCTTGCGCCATAGTTGGAAGATGAGGTCGCACGTGCTGGCCACCACCGCTTCACGATCTTCGTCGGGGTAGCCCTTGTGAACGTTGTCGAACGGCCATGCCTGCCCGGGCGCGAGGGCGTTGGAGAACCCGGTAATGTCCGGCCCCATCGCGCCCATGACGGCGAACTTTGACACGCCGCTCCCCAGCGGCTGAGCGTACGGGGCGCCCGGAAAATCCGTGCTCGGAGGCGGCGCGCTGTTCAAGTACGACAGCGCCTTGGCGGCCAGCGCCTGCACGGCATTTTCGATATTGCTGCGAGGCGTGGCGGCGGCGAGCCGCTTGACCTTCAGCGTCTCCTCGATCTCCTGGAGCCGCTGCCTGGCCAGCAACATGATCGTCTTATGCGTCAAAACTGCGGGCATGCGCTCTCCTCAACTCATCCTGCACTGGCCGATACGGCCAGCGACGTCGAGCCCACTTGATCCGGCAGCGCGTCCTGCAACGCGCGGAACGATGTCACGGTATCGGTCAACCCCGCGTCCACCTCACCCGCGATCCGGTCCAACTGGTCCAGTACAGGCTGCAACAAATCGGCGGGACGCAGGGCGGAAATGGCCGAAAGAATCTGATCGTAGAGCTCCAGCGGCTCGGCCAGCAGATCCTCCAGATTCAATTTCTTCAGCACGCTATCCACGGCCTTCGCCAGGTTGTCGATGATTAGCTGTATATCCGCCACTGGATCGAACGTCATAACCTGCGTGCGTAACTCCCGGAACGCGGTGAGCGGCTCGGCCAGCAACTTGTCGGGATGGAACTGCGCCACCTGCGCGACGATGGCCGTATGAATACTGGTCAGCCCGTCCTTCAACGGCTGCAACGTGAGTAGATTAAACACGTCGATCAGCTTCTGCACGGCCGCCCGCAGCGGGTCGATTACGGCGCTGACGAACGCCTTCAAACGCTCGTGCACCGCCACGAAGATGGGCGAGAGAATTGCGATGATGCGGCTGGGCGGCGCCACCGCCACAATGCGCTTCACCACCTCGCCCAGACCCACGTCGAACCCAGTGATGCCCAAGCGCTGGAAGATGCTGGTGAATCCGCTGGTCACCGGCAACATCTTGGCCCAGGCCGTATTCAGGCGGGCCACGCCGTCATCCACTTCCGAAAAGCCCGCCGCCGATAGTTGCGCAATCTGGTTCGTGGTCTGCTCCAGCACCTGGAAAAAGCGTGTGTGGTTAGCCTGGAACGGCGCCAGCACCAGCGGCAGGTTCAGCGCGTCGAGTTCCGCCGTGATACGATCGCGCCCCGCGCCGGCCGGCAAGCGGCCCACGGCAGTGCGCAACGATTGCACGTTCCCGGTCAGACGCGTCATGGCGGAGGCAAGGTCAAGCGCGCGCAGAGTGTCGCCCGTCGTGCGGACGGTATCGGCCGCGGTCCGGGCGCGCGCCAGCAGATCCGCAGTCCCGCTCTCGCCGCCCATCCACGCCAGTACCGGTTCGAAGGCGAGAGGCTGTACGCGCAGGCGGCTGCCCTTATACAACGCCGCGATCACGCTGCCAAACGCGCTGCCCGCGTGCAGGTGCGGCAAGGTGTTCAAAGTCTCCAGCCCATCGTTCAGGGCGGCGTCGAAGCTGGCACCGAACTTGGTGGGGTCAATTTTGTCCAGGCCCTGCGTGGCCCGCGCTTTCAGATCGTCCAGCACTTGCGCCCATTGCGGAATGCGGCTCAGGTCCAGCACTTTTTGCCGCGCCTCGTTCCAGCGGGTCTCGACGGGCGCGAGCAATTTCGCCGGAGAGAACTCGTCCAACTTCGCGAGCACCTGGTCGAATCCGTCGCGCAGGGGCCGCAATACGGCATCCGGATCGATCGCCTCCACCGCCGCATGCACCTGCTCGATGGCGTCGTGGATGGGGCTCAAGTCGATCTGGAGCGACAATGCTCGCACCTTGTCGCCCAGCTTGCTCAATTCCTGGTCCACCTGCGCCAGCGCCGTGCGCGGATCATGATCGCGGATCGCCGCGATCACTCCATCGAACTTCATCTGGATATCGGCCACCGCGGCTTCGATTTGCGGGCGCAGGGCGAATTTGTGATCTGGCCCGATCTGTAGCAGTCCTTCGATCTCCGCCTGGAACGCACCCACATCGGCCGTCTTGATGGGCCGTATGGCGTCCACCACTTCCTGTTCCATCGAATCGGGCAGCAGCGAAAACGGAACGTTCTTGACCACGCCGGCGGCCGTGCCGATGGCGCCGGAGGCGGTGTCGAAGTACGGCTTCATGGAGGCCTTCCCGATGGCGTCGGCCAATGCTTTGGCTCCGTCCGCGATGGCGCCCACTACCTGCTCCAGATGCAGACCCTCCACGAACTCGACCGCCGTGTGAAACAGCGCCTTCACCGCATCGCGAAATTCCCCCAGCGCTTGATCGGTGGTGTCGAGCACCGTCTGCATGGCCTGCGCCGCCTGCTGGATCAGGTTCTTCACCGCGCTCACCAGGTCAGTGATCAACTGGAGCGCGTGAGCGACCGCGCCCAACACGGTCTGTAACGCGTTGCGAATCGCGTCCAGCGGCAGCGCGGCAACCGCTGCCCGCACGGTTTCGAGCGCCGTGGTAATCGCGTTCTGCACCAGTTGAATGGCGTCGCCCAGGCGGGTCGGCACTTCCAGGACCACATCCATCGCGCGATTCAAGGGGTCGGAGACCGCGGCCGTGCTGAAGCTCGAGATCTTGCTCGCCAACTGCCCGACGCGGCCCTCCACCTGCGTGAAGAATTGGTCCAGGGTGAATTGCGGGCCGGCGAGAACGTCGGGCGGCACCACGTTGCCCAGTGCGCCGGCGACGGAGGTGAACAGCCGTTCCAACGCGTCCGCATCGGCCTGGCGCAACGTCTGCTGGGCGTACTCCAGGTCGGCCTGCATGGCGGGAACGTCCATGAACAACAGCGTCGCCTCGCCAAAGGCCAGCGCGCGGCTGAGTTCGCTGGACCAATGCTCGATGCGGACGCGCAGTTGCCGCACGGCCGCCACGGCGACATCCACCTGCCCGATATCGGCGGGGTTCGTGGCCGCGATCTGTTCCTCAATCGATGGACCGCCCGCGCGGAAGAAGCCGAACACGCCCTCGGTGTCGCGCGCAATGCCATCGGCATCCACCATCGCGGCGGCCGCCCTGGCCAGCCGCTCCGCTTCGCTGACAATGGTGTACTCCGCCATCAGCCCACCCAGCAAGCGCGTCAGCGCGGCGGCGCCGGGAACCACATTTGGCGCTCCGATGGAGCCGTCGGGCAACTGCACGCCCGCCAGGTCGGTGAAGCGTTGCAGCAGGTCTTTCCATTGCTGAAGCTGCGGCGAATTGCTGAACAGGTCCGACGCCTGCAACAGCAGACCGAGAAAGCCTTCGTCATTGGCGCCGGAAAACTGCTGGACGAGCGATGCGCCCAACTCCCGGAACTTGACCTCGATATCGGCCGCCGCTACCGTCTCCGCCAACTCCAGGACGCTCATGATCGGCCCCAGAATGTCGTTCGCCAACGGCAGATGTCCGACGATATCGGGTAGCTGGGTGGCGATGGACGAAACGGTGGCCGAGAAGCCACTGTCCGCGCCGGCGCCAGTTCCGGCATCGGAGAACGCCTGGCGGTCGAGAACCGGCGCGCTGATCCCATTCAGGCTGCCCTGGAACGTGGTCAGTTGGCCGGTCAGTGCCGTTGCCAACCCGCCGGTATCGATCTTGGCGGAGAGGTCCGCTTGAAGGGCCATAGGATGCTATCCGGAAATGGTGAAGAACCAGCTCTCGAAAACGCCACCCGGAACAGGGACCGGGTTCTTGAAGGCGGCCACCGCGTTCAAACAGGCGGACAAGGGCCTTCTGTTCTTGTCGTAAATGAAGCCACAGTGAATGCGAATCGTGACGCGGCAGCCGATCCCGATCAGCAGTCTCGTGGACGCGGCCGGATCGGTGGGAGTCCACGTAATGGTATTGCCGCCGAGTGTCACATTGCCATGCAGGCAGATGATGGGCGGCGGCGCGGCTGACTGGTTGGTCGCCTGCGAGTGAACCCAGACCTCCATGGCTTGCTGATTGGGAACCGTGTCGATGAACAACGTATCGGTAAACGTCACCACGATGGGAGCCGTGAGGAAGGCCAGGCCGACGTTAAAATTGACCCGGTCGCCCTGCTTCCAAGGCACCGTGGCGACCATCGTGACGTTCAGGTCAACGCCGGTCCCCGGGTCGCCCTTGTCACCCTTCGCGCCGGCGGCCCCCGGGGCTCCCGGGTCACCCTTGTCGCCCTTGTCACCCTTCGCTCCCGCGGCGCCGGCCGTGCCAGCGGCGCCGGCAACTCCCGGGACTCCCGGGTCGCCCTTATCTCCCTTCGCGCCGGCGGCGCCCTTCGCGCCCGCGGCTCCCGGGTCGCCCTTGTCACCCTTCGCGCCCGCGGCTCCCGGGTCGCCTTTGTCACCTTTCGCGCCGGCTTCGCCGGCGTCGCCCTTATCGCCCTTGGCCCCCTTCGCGCCGTTGGCCCCTTTGTCGCCCGGATCGCCTTTGTCACCCTTATCGCCCTTCGGACCGGGCTCGCCGTTAAGCATCGCTCCGTCGAAGTAGAGCGTCCCATCCGGCCCGGGGACGAACTTGCCGCTGTGCGCGTGATACCCGGACGCGGCGAACAATGTGAGATCCTGCACCGCCTTCAGAACACCGTCCACGCTTTCGAGGCGCGCTATTACCAGCGCGTCGGCGCCCGGATCGGCCGCGCCGCCGGACTCGGCTGATCGCCCACCCGCAGCGACGCCCGATCGGTTTCCACCGCCTTCAACGTCACGCGGAATGGCGGAGCGCCGGCGGGCAGGGGCAACTGCACCAGGGAATCCACGTTGAGCCGCACGCCACTCGGCGCGAAAGCGACACCCGGTTCCACCGTCACCGTATTGCCTTGCAGCGACACGTGCAGACCCCACGCCACCCGCCGCAGCCCCACCACACGCCGCAAATCCCGCACCGCCTCTTGCAGACGCGCCTGCAAGTGGTCCATGTGATCCGCGGTGACCCGCATCCCGTCGATGAAAATGGTTCTCGCGTCGCCGGCCATGTTACCTCCGCTCTAGTTGCCTGAAACCACCTCGACGTCGCGCAGCTTCAGGCGCGCAGCCACAAAACTCGTAATCGTCAATTCCGGCCGGCCCGACTGCGTCACCGGATGGGCCAGTGCCGCCACGCCGGCCACACCTTTCGGATTGGGCGTAATGCCCTGTCCCATTCCTGCCCCCACGGACAGGCGGTATGGATCGATGGTAGTGCCCTTCTTTGGCGTGCCCATCAGGCGGATGCGCCCGCGCTGCGCCGCCAGCGCCGCCGGCAGATTCCGCCACGGCCCGGAGGGCGCGCCCCACAGCACCACGGCCTGGCTTGTGGTCGCGTCGTTGGCCGCAAACTCGAAGTACACCTCTCCCCGATTCACCGTCAGCGCCGCCCACAGGCCCGCCAGTGGAACCGTCACGGGCTGCGCCCAGGTGAATGTGGTCCATTGCGCCGCATCGCTGGCCGCCAGCGTCTGCGGCTGGCTGGCTCCCACGGGCAACGCGTCCACGGGCTGGCTGGCGTCTTGCTTGTTGTTCCAGAACACCACGCGCGCCTCCGCGCCGGAAGAACCGGCGCGCAAGGGGAGCCGTACCCCCGTCAGTTGCCCGAGTGGCGTCAGCGGATCCAGCCGCACTATCATGGCGCGATCCGGCGTGACCCGAATCTCCGCCACGCCGGAAGCGTCCGGGCCCACGGCGGGCAGCACGCGCGTGCCGGGAACCAGGGCGGTGACATTGAACCGCACCTCGTTCACCGCCAGCCCGGTGGGCAGACTGTCCAGGCGCAGCACCGTCTGCCCCTCCGTCTCGAATTCGACGTCCTTGTCCGCTGCGCCGTCGAATGATGCGCGCCGGACATACCGAAGATCGCGGCTGTGCTCTTTAAGATCGAGAAACCCCGGTGCGTTACTGGTCAGTTTCAGTTTGAACGTCGCCTCTTCATCGCGCGTGGCATCGCCTGTAAGCGCGGACAATGCACCGGCCAGGTGCACGATGCGCCTGGCATCCTTGTTCCAATCCGTGTCGTTCAGCGCGGCGTCCGTGCCTGGCTGCACCGGCGCGGGATTGGTAAACACCGGCGGACCGTCATCGATGCGCAGTTCGATGCCGGAAGGCAGGTCCGGCATCAGAAAGTACATCCCCGTGGCGAGCTGCGAGGCATTCACCGGTCCCGTGACCACCACTTCGATCCGTTCCGTGCGGATCTCAGAAGGCAGGGCGCCGAATTGCTTCGGCGGGTCGAAAAACGTAGCCGTTTGGAACTTCGTGCCGATCCACGCGTTGACGTTTTGTGCCGCAAGGCCGGAAGGCAGGCTGATGCCCGACACCGTGCGCAGCGCACCGAAATCCACCACGATGCTGGTCGTGCCGCCGCTCTTCGACGCCGTGCGGATCTGCCCCGCCACCCCGGCGGCCACCTCGGCGGCGCGCGCGGCAGTGACCACGACGTCGAACCCGCGCACCAGCGCGTTGCGCCGCAGCTTCACTTCCAGCGTCTTGAAGGTGGAGCCCTCCTTGATGGGAGCGAACACCACCTCCTGAATCGCTGTGTCGAACAGGGACGACTTGACGCTGACCACCTTCACCATGTCCTTGGTGTCCAACTCGATGCTGGTAATGCTCGCCCCGCCCTGCGTCAGCGCCATGAATCCTACTCCTGAAAAGCCATCACGCTGCGCATGGTGTTGAATGCGGCGTTGAAGCCTGTGTTGGTCTGGCTCTCATTGATGCTCACGCCATTCCGCGCCAGGACTCCGGTCAATGCCGCCTTCTCCACCGCTGGAACATCTTCCGGACGCTCATACGTCAGCAGGATCTTGCGCGCATCCGCGTCCGCCGCGATGGGGTCGGTGAACGTCAGCGCCTTTCCCTTAAACGCCGAATGGATGTCCTGGAAGATGTCCAGCGGTATCGACGATTTCGGCGCCAGTACCAAATCAATCGCTGTGCCCGCCGTCACCTTGGTTCCCGGCGCAATGGTTTGGGAGATCACGCGCGGTTGCGTTTTCGGGTCGACGATTTGCAGGTCGCCGATGATTTTGGCCGCCTGGGCCACGTCCACTTTCGCCGCCGGACCCTGGTAGCCGCGGCGCATGATCTGCGCCGATTTCACTTCCTGCGTGAGATCGACAAAAACCGATTTGCTGCTTTGCGAGAGTGCGTTCGATGGGATGTTGACTGCCATATTGGTTCTCCTCTACACCCTGGTTTGCGTCGTGACGGATTTGCCGAGCTTGAGGCCGACGTTTTCGAGAGCCTTCTGCGCCTCCGCCAAAGTGAGTCCGGCGAGCGACGGCACCTCGACGGCCGCCTCCGCTTGCAGCGCCGCCGATACCACCAGTTGCACCCGGCCCTCCGGCGGCACCGCAACCCCGGCGTCGGGATGTTGCAGCAGCACCGGTTGATTCGCGTACGCCGGGTCGGGATTGGCGGGCGCCACGTCGCGCCCTACCACGTCCAGCACCCGGTCCACCGCGATGTTGCGATTCTTCAGTTCGAGCAGCCCTCCACCGGGTTGGCCACGGGCGCGGTGATATCCACCAGCCCGGGGCTGAACCCCGGCGCGTCCACCCGCAGCTTGTAGCCGCCCGCGCGCAGGCCCGCGAAAATGTACTGCGTCCCGGGCGGCACCGGAGCCACGGCCTCGAACGCGACACCATCGTCCCGCGTCGCCGACACCCGCGCCGAGGTCAGGCCCGCGTTCTTAATCACCACGCGGACGCTGCTTGCCTCCGACGTGTTCAGGTATTGAATGGCGGCATTGAGCGCGTTGACAACCGCGTTCCATCCTTCCGCCGTCACGGGTTCACCGGCCTTCACTTGTTTGGGAGCTGGTACGTCAATGGCCATGTGTCTCTATTCCTCCGGAGCACTCCAAAGTTCCATTCCGATGCCGGGCCCCAGGTCGGTCACCGGCGTATCGGCGCCAAATACGACACCGCGGCCGAGCACCCAGCGGTTGTCGATGAAATCCACGTCCAGGCGCACGCCCGCCGGACGAAAACGTTCCACTGCCTCCAGCACCTGCTGCCGCGTGGCCCGGCCATCCGGATCATCGGGCGTGAGCTGCCGAAATCGTTGCGGAATCCAGATGCGCGCGCGAAATGCGCAGCGCTCCAGCCAGGAGAGCGATACCAGCCCGGCAGTCTGCCGCTCTTCGCCCGGCCCGGGCGCAAATACCGACCCATCGGCGAACGCCACCGCAGGCCGGGGCTGCACGCGCTGCGTCGTGCCGCCCGGGTCCTGATACGAGAAGAAGCCTTCCTGCACGAAAAACGCAAAGCGATTCTCGCCCACGTCGATGCCCAGATGTGGAATGCCGTCGCCCGCATGCGGGAATGCGAACATGGCATCCAGGCTGCCCGGCGGGGTGTCTTGCGCGAATTGCGCGGTCCGCGCCGTAGGTGGGTCATCGCCGGCAAACACGAAGTCGTTGCGGTGCCCGTGCGTGCCCTCTGCGAAACAGGCGCCCTTCCACCCGAAGGCCCGCGACGTCACGTCCGATCCATCCAGAATCGCGCGGCCCTCCTCGTTCATTACCAGGGTACTGCCTTCGGGCACCACATCCGCGAAGCCGATTCCCTGCCCCTCGTCGCGATTGACCAACATCGGTCCCATCGTGCGACCGCCCGTTCCCGTCACAATCACCCGCAGGTCGGTGCGTTCGAAGCCTCGCCGGATCACCGAAAACAACTGACCGTGAACCTTGGCGTCGGCGCCCGTTTCCAGGCGCTCCAGCGGGTTCTCCTCGATCAGCACCTGTTCTTCGGCGGGGGGAAGCGCCGCGTCGGTAATCACGTGGTTCCGAACCACCGGCGCCGTCAGCGTCAGCCGGTCGCGCACTTGCACGCGATGAAAATAGCGGTCCGTACTGTGCGCGATGGAGAGCACGTCGCAATCAATCGCGTTGGCCGCGCCCATGGCCAGCGCGTGCACCGTCCCGTTGCCTTGCACGTGCGTCTGGGCGATGGTGGCGATGCGCCGGCGCAGGGCTTCCACGAACTCGTCCGTGCCGGTTGCCCTTCGCGCCGCGGCCACAAATCGCTCGCGGGTCTTGGCGGCTGTGACGGGCTGATCCACTGCGTAGAGGTTGAGCCCGAAACCGGGAGCCGCGATGCCCCACAACCGGCCGGCCTGGTTCGCGTCGTCGTCGCTCGCATTCGCCGTGGCCAGTAGCTTGGACGCCAACGCGAAGCGGGTCACCAGCACCGCCGCTTCATTGCGCTCGAAATCGTGCAGACCGCCCAGCAGGTACAGATCGCGCGTCTCGTCGGCATCGCCCAGCCGGTGCGCCCGCCGCACTCGCCCAATCGCGGAACTCAGCGTATCCAGGTTCTGCGCCAGCGCCTCCGTGACTGCCTGAAACTCCTTGCTCTCGCGCGCGGACTCCATGTGGGCCGGAAAGCGCGACAGAATCTTGCGCCAGCGCTGGCTCATTCCGCCTCCACGTGGACCAGGCGGATCCACAGCTCATCGCCCGCGCCGGGCGTCACGTTGGCGTTCTCCTGCTGCATGCGCACGCCGGAATCGAGGAATTCCACCGTGTACCGCAGCGTCTTAATGGTGTACTGGTCGCTGGTGCCGGCCAGCGCGCGCAGGCTGTCCACACTGACCTGAGCGGGGAGCGCCGTGCGGAACGACTCGTTCATGTGACTTAAAATCTCCGAAGCCGCCGCCGAACTCACCGTCTCCTTCGGCGTTTGCAGCGCCGCGCCTTGCCGGGTCACCGTGATGTTGAGGTCGATGACAATCAGCGAGCCGCCCACCCGCACATCGATATTGCCCGCCACCGGACGCACCGAGACGCTCAGCGGCACCAGGTTCTTGTGGCGCGGTTGCGCGGGGTCGTTCTGCGGGAACAGCTCCACGGCGACATCGATGATTCCGGCCATGCCCATCAGCTGCGCCACCAGCTTGTTATAGACCAGGGTCTCACCGATCCCCGCCTCATCGACGAAATCCGATATCACCTTCGTCGCGTTGCGCTCCATCTCGGCGCGGTCGGCTTCGGACAGGGAACGCACCGCGGAGCGCAGCCGCACGATGAAATCGACGGGCAGGAATAGCTGCCCGCCCGCATCGCCAAATACGGCGGGGTCGGGGTTGGCCGGTGGCTCCACGTTGGGCCCCGGCTCCGCCAGTCCCGCCGGACGCGGCGCGTCGATGTTGTGCAGCACGCGCACGCCCACCGGGCGCGTGGCTTCGATCAGATCCACCGCCTGCCCCAGAATTTCGACCTTGCGCTCGCCCAGCGATTCCGATAACGCCACGTTCACCCGAATCAGTCCCGGCCGTGCAATAGGGTCCTCCAGAATTTGTATGTCCTTGTCCCGAACGCCGGGGATGGAGGTTAGCGCCGCGAACAGCGCGCCCACGGTAGATTTCCCCGCGCCCTCTAACGCCCGGCCCGCGCGTTCGCGCAACTGCGGGTCGGTTTCCGGATCGTTGGTGAACTGCGTGCCCTGCGGATTGCCGCATTTCCGCCGGCCACCGATTGAATCGGCGCTTCCACGCTCAAACTGCCACGCCGCAACGTCACCGCTTGCGTGGTATCGAAGGCCGCCACCGGCGGCTGCGAAGTGGAGAGCCGCGTCCCCGCCGGAACAAAAATATCCGCCGGAGCCGGCGTCGAGCGGCTGAACACGGCGGACCCCACGGCGAAGGTTGCCTGCCGCCGCTCCACCCCCACCAGCGCGGCCACCTGGTCGAGGTCGCGCCCAGTCGCCGTTTCCAGGAACGCCCCTTTATAGATGGCGTCGAGCTGCTTCGAAACCACGGCGTACTCTCGCGCGAAGCTCTCCGCCAGCAGCCGCACCACGCTGCCGGGGTTGCGGTCGGTAAGTTGGGGGGCCACACCGCCCGGCGCGGCGTATTCGAAATTCGCGTAGAAGTAGGTGCCTTCGTCTGGCCACACGGCGCCCGCGATGGGTTTGCCATCCCCCTGCGACTGCCACTGGATGCTGAAGTCCGGCAGCACCTTGTAGTCGGTTCCGGACTGGAAGCGGCGGAACGCCGCCGACGCCTGTCCGTAGACCCGCACCGTGGTCGCCAGGATCGCTCCGGGCGCGATCAACCGGTAGGGTTCGAACTCCTTTAAGAAGCGGAACTCCTCGCGCGCCAGGCCGCCCGTCAGCGACGTGAGCAAGTCATCCACAAACTGCGCGTACGGTTCGGCCGCGTAACTCATAACCCCACTCCGAAGGAAAACGGAACCACCAGGTTCAAAGGCAGCGCGCTGCCCAATACCCGCACCGATATCTCAATCCGGACGCTTTCGCGCGGCGGGTCGTGCTCCGCGCGTACCGTCGCGCTCAGCACCTTCTCAATTCGCGCCTCCTCGCGCAGGGCTTCCAGCACGTATAGCTTGACCAGGTTGCGTGTGCGCTCCACGTTCGGCTCGCCGATCAAGTCGTGGTGCCGCGATCCGTAGTTCGGATGTCCCAGGCCGGAAAGTTCGCCCTTGCGGGTCTTCAGACGGTTGGCGATGGCCTGCGTCAGGTTGTCGATGCCGTCCACCAGTAACAGGTCGCGCCGGCCCTGCCCGGTCTTCCCGGTGACCAGATCGGCATCTTCGAAGAAGCCCCCGTGCTGCGCGTAGTCCAGGCGCAAGTCGCGGCCCAGGAATGGAGCTAGTGATTCGGCGGTTCGCTTGGCCATCAGGGCGCTCCTTTATCGTTGATGTAGGGCGCCGCCGGTGGACCCAGAATCAGCCTGAATCTGATCGCCCATGCGGATGAGCGCCGTGCCGTTGATGGTGACCGAGGTGGAGCCCCCGCCCGGAATGGGCAGCGGGTACGGCGCGCCACTCACCGAGTTCACCATTTGGCACACGCTGCCCACCACCGCCAGGGGCATGCCGCCCGCCGTGGCGATGGCCTGCGTGACGACGCTGATGATGCCGCTGTCCGGCGCGCCCGCCGCGCCGGGGCTTAACACCACCGCGCATCCGATAGTGACTGGTGGGCCTGGCATTCCATTCCTCACGAAGCGCTGAAACTCGTCAGACCCGCCAGCGAAACCTGCGGGCCCTTGACGGTGGCGCCGGTCTGGCCTTCCAGCGTCGAGGTCATTCCCTTGATGCTCACGTTCTGCTGCGCGCTCAGCGTCAGGTTGCCCTGCGCCTTCAGTTCGATATCGCCTTGGGCTTCAATGGTAACCTTCGCGTTCGACTTGATCGATACGTCTCCGTCCTTGGATACCACTACTTCGGTCCCGGCACATTGCAGCGTGAGTTTGTCGTCGTCGAACGTGATCAGGTTTCCGCTCGGCAGTTCGATGTGCAGGCGGCGGATCGAAGAGTCCTCGTCGCCTTCCGGTTGATACACCAGTTCGAGCGGACCGGCCTTGGGCGGATGCGTCTTGCTGCCATACACAGACCCCAGCACCACCGGCATATTGAGATCGCCTCCGTCGAAGGCTACCAGCACCAGATCGCCCTCGCGCGGCAACGCGGATATGCCCGCGCAACTCACCGCCACGGCGGCGCGCTGCAACTCCACGCCGCTGCCGCGCAGCTTCACGTTCACCTGGTGATTGTCGGCGCCGGAATCGTCGGCCTTCGGGAAAACGTCGGTGACGATTCCCAGTTCGGTCGGCCGGTACCGCGACAACTCCTCGCGCACAATCGCCCGCAGCGTCTGGATCACGTCGCTCACTGGCCTGCCCCCTCCACGCCGGCGTCGGTCCAAAAGCCGCGAGTGCCGCTGAAATGGTGGGTCACCGAGGTGGCCCGCAGGTCGCCGGGGTCGCCTGCCGGGAGATCTTCCAACGCAAACACGTCGCCCGGGCGCAGGTCGCTCGTGCCCACCAGGCGGATCTGGCCATGCACCGCGGCGCGCGCCACGTAGGCGGTGGATGCCTTGCCTAACGCCTCAGCCGCGGACTTCGACTGAAACGCTCCGACGGACAGCGCCGCGTCCGGAGCACTCTCCTGGTTGATCCAGTGCCACTTCTCCTTGCCGGCTTCGCTGGCCGCTCCGCTGGCCGCGTAGACCAGCGCTTTCGGCGCGGCGGACGCGCCCACGTGCCAATGCAGAAGATCGGCCTGATAGCGGAATTTCCGCGAAGCGGGCTTGCTCCGCAGTTCGACGAAGCGCAGGCCACCGGACGCGCTGATGGTGGTTTCGGCGCCTGCCAGCATCGCCAGATCGAGCAGGTGGCCCCACACGCTGCGCCGCGCATCCACCGCGTAGTACTCCAGTTGCAGGCTGGTGTCGGCACTGTCGATGTCCACGCTGGAGGCCAGGTCGCGCACCACGTCGGCTGCGCCCTGGTTCAGGTAGGTCTGGGATTTGCGCTCGCTGCTCAGCACCGCCGTGGGCGCCAACCCTTCTATATAGACGGCCTCGGGAGAGGCGTACACCGCGGAGACCTTACCCGTCCAGACGTCCACTTCGCCCGCGTCCGTGCCCAGTTCGATTTTCATTTCGCCGCCGGTGCTGGCCGAGGCGAACTTCGATTGCGGCCACACGACGATCCGCGCGCGATCGTGCGAGAAACGCCCCAACGACACGGACATGCCGGCCAGCGCGGCTTCGGCGGCCGACAACCGGCGTCCGGCGATGGTCACGTGCGCGACTGGACGTCCCGGCTTCATCGGATCAGTTCCTCGGGGTCGATGCCGCTGCGGATGGCCTCGGCGCGCAGTGCCTCCCCGAGACACGACACAAAATCGGCGGGGCCCGCGCCCGGGGCTCCGTGCAGCGGCGTCCGCTCGCGATCTGGAAGCCCGGCGGCCCGTGGCGCGAGCGCTGCATCCTCGTGGGCCGGCTCGCCCGGAGGCACGCCCACAAGGCTCGCCAGCCGGCGCAGTCCCGTGCCCGTGGGCGGAACCCATCGCTGGCGCGGTGCGGCATCGTCTTCCGCTTTGGCCTCCCATCCCCGGTCATGCGTGATGGTGGCCGGAGCGGGCCACTGTCGCGGGGTCACGCTGCTCGCCGGAGCAATCGTTGTGGCGGCCCGCAACTTCTCCGCTTCGGCCGGCGTCAGCGGCCGTTGCGGAACTGATTCGCGGTCCTCGGCAGGCATCGGAGCTTGACGGCTGGTATGTCCGGGCCTGGCTTGTGACAGGGTTCGAGCCCGTCCGGTGCGCTCGGCACGTTCCACCGTTCGGAGCAGCTGTTGAGACACCACCGTGGTGATCGCGGGCGCCTGCCCGCCCGTCTGAGTGACCGCTGAAGCCGGCGGACGCGGTTCCGCCGCCGTGTGAAACGTCGCCTCCCAAGCGGTGGTCAGCCCGGCATGTTCGAAGCGTTGAGCGAGTACCGTCGTGCTATCCGCGAAGGGCACAAGCGGATCGTCTTGCCTGCTCGCGGAGGGCGCGCCGAGGTCATCGCCAGCCGCGACGCCCACGGAGCGGTGTGTACCGCCAATCGCCGGCTCCCCGGGTGGCGACGATCTGGTTTCTGTCGCGAGACCTGGTGTCCGCGCGTAAGACCGCTCCCTTACGGTCGCGGCTCTGATTGGAGACCTCGTGGTGTCAACGATACCATCCGAGCCACCGCCGTGAGGGAGTGATTGCCGCTGCGCCGCCAGACCATCCGAGCCACTAACGTGACGGAGCGATTGCCGCTGCGCCGCCAGACCATCCGAGCCACCGCCGTGAGGGAGTGATTGCCGCTCCGCCGCCAGACCATCCGAGCCACGACCGTGACGGAGTGATTGCCCCTCCGTCGCCAGGGGCGGCGGAGCGCTATCCGCCTGGCTCAGTTGCCGGATAATCGCCGCGTCCACTCCGGGGCTCCCCGTCAGTAGTGCAAACGAATCGCCTGCGTGCATCAGCGCCAGTTCTTCCAGCCTCACCGAGAAAACCTCGATCCGCTCCTGAGCCGCCGTGAATTCCTCCATGGCGTGGCGCACGCGCCCCACTTCCCGCAAGAGGCCCGTCATGGCGCGCCTCGTTCGTCATCCTTCTTCCCCATCATCTCCAGATAGAGAAGCACCTGGCCGAGGGTCAGCTCCGCGCACTGCGCCGGACTCCACCCAAACTCGCGCGCCAACAGAAAACACGCGCGATTGAGTGGCGCGCGCACGGCCTGCTCCAACTCGCCCGAGTCCAGCGCGAGCCCGCTGATCGAATTCACCTTCTGCAACAGGAACTGCACCACTCCCGCCGGCAGCGACGCCGTCTGCTCCACGGTAAGCTTCGGCCGCACCAGCGCCTGCTGCACCATCAACA
>JAPKZC010000267.1:2400-3842 GCA_026394025.1 Candidatus Solibacter sp. | reverse complement strand
CTCACCCCAGACAACCGCCGCGACCTCACCCTGCATGGCCCCGCCCTTCCCTATGCCGTCCGCCCAGGCGCCAAAACCCTCATCATCGGTCCCGGTGGCGGCTGGGACGTCGCCCGCGCCCTCCATAGCGGCAGCACCGATGTCACCGCCGTGGAGATCAACGGCATCATCGCCGATACCATCATGCGCGAACGCTTCGCCGGCCTCAGCAACAACCTCTATTTGCGCCCCGACGTTCACCTCTTCGTGGAGGACGGCCGCAGCTTCGTGCGCCGCAGCACCGACAAATACCAGGTCCTCCAAGCCACCCTCGTCGATACCTGGGCCGCCACCGCCGCCGGCGCATTCTCCCTCTCCGAAAACAACCTCTACACCAGCGACGCCTTTCGCGATTACCTCCTTCACCTCACCGACGATGGCATCCTCGCCATCACCCGCTGGGGCTTCGACCCGCCCCGCGAATCCCTCCGCCTCATCTCCCTCGCCATCGACGCTCTCGGCCAGATCGGCGAAAAAGACCTCTGGCGCCACGTCATCGTCTCCCGCCAAGGCACCACCCAGGGCTACGGCGCGCTCGATACCGTGCTGATTGCCCGCAAGCCGTTCACCCCCGTGGATATCGCCCGCGCTCAGGCCATCTTCGCCGCCGGCGTCCAGCAACCCATCTACTATCCCGGCAGCCAGTTGCCCAACCAGTTCCGCGATCTCCTGCTCAGCCCCAACCCCGCCGCCTACCAGCGCAGCTACACCTTCGATATCACTCCCGTTACCGACGACCGCCCGTTTTTCTTCTACACCGTGCAGCCCCGCGACCTGTGGGCCTTCATGAAAGGCGGCGCCGAAACTGCCGACCGTAAGATCAACAAGGCCGTGCCCCTGCTCTTCGGCCTCATGGCCATCAGCCTCGTGGCCACCCTGCTCATCCTGGTGGCGCCGCCCCTCGTGCTCGGCGCCAAACTGCCCAGCCACCGTGGCGTGCGCGGCTTCCTGGTCTACTTCCTCTTCATCGGCACCGGCTATATCCTCATCGAGGTCGGCCTGATTCAGAAGTTCGTGCTCTTCCTGGGACACCCTACCTACGCCCTCACCGTGGTCATCTTCTCTATGCTGGTGTCGAGCGGCATCGGCAGCTTCGTCAGCAGCCGCCTGCTGGGCCGCGATGAAGGCCGCCTCATCAAAGCCCTCGGATTAATCGCGCTGCTCACCGCGTTACTCGCCATCGTCGTGTCTTCACTGCTTTCGTCGCTGGTCTGGCTGCCCTGGTCTCTCAAGATGGCGTTGACGGTAGCGCTGATCGCCCCCCTCGGCTTCGTCATGGGCATGCCGTTCCCCACCGGCCTCAAGCGCCTCGAAGAGTGGCATGCCCCCAGCGTCCGCTGGGCCTGGTCGCTCAACGCCGCCTCAAGCGTCATGGGCTCGGTCGGCGCGTTGGTCTGCGCCAT
>JAPKZC010000267.1:0-2370 GCA_026394025.1 Candidatus Solibacter sp. | reverse complement strand
GTCCAGACCCTGATCGTCGGTGGCCTGTTCTATCTCATGGCCCTCGCCATCATCGCGCGCGTCCGCACCAACGGCGCCCCTCCACCCGAACCAGCCCCCGGCCGCGTCGTCCTGGCGCAGTGACGAGGTAGAATGAGGTCATGTGCACGGCTCGTTACGTCCACTGGCAGGATGGCGGCATGTGGCTCGGCTATTTTGAAGAATTCCCCGATTACCTGACTCAAGGTGAGACGTTACCGGAATTAGAGGAGAATCTCCGCGATCTCTTCGGGGACCTCACCAGCGGCGAGATTCCGGGCATCCGCAGAGTCTCAGATCTCGCCGTTGGATGAAGCAGGCCGACCTGATTCGCAAGCTCGAAACACTCGGGTGCTCGCTGGTTCGCCACGGTGGGAAACACGATTGGTATCGCAACCCCAAGACGGGAATGTCCCAACCCGTGCCCAGACACAAAGAAGTGAACGAAATCCTCGCCAGGCATATCCTGAAAAAGCTTACCGGCTAACTGCGACTCCGAGGCGTCCGATGTTCGCTGATGGAGTAGACTAAGGGTGTGGATACGGAACTAAAGCAGTACCTCATCGAGATGGAGGAACGCCTCAAGGGGTACGTGAACGAACGCTGTGAGCAGGTCGAAACCAAACTGTTGACTGAGTTCCATAGGTGGGCGTCACCGGCGGAGGCCCGTAGCCGCACCATCTCCGCGGCGCTCCGCGCCATCGACGTGGAGATGGAAGCCATCGACGATCGGGTAAAGAAGCTCGAAGGCCGCCCGCCTCAATAGCTCCGCCACGTCCGTGCTACCGTGAATTCTTGGAATCCCCGCTCCGCAATCGCTTGCTCCTCGTTTCCGCAGCCCTGCTCTTCTCCACTGGAGGCGCCGCCTTCAAGGCAGCCAGCCTCACCGCCTGGCAGGTCGCCAGCTTTCGCTCCGGACTGGCGGCCCTGGTTCTCCTCGCCGCCCTCCCCGCCGCGCGCCGCCACTGGCATTGGCGCATGCTTCCGGTAGCCGCCGCCTACGCCGCCACCCTCATCCTCTTCGTCCTCGCCAACCGCCTCACCACCGCCGCCAACGCCATCTTTCTCCAGGCCACAGCTCCGCTCTACGTCCTCCTCCTCGGCCCGTTTCTGCTGCGCGAACCCATCCGCCGCGCCGACCTTTTCTACATTCTCGCCGTGGGCGCCGGCCTGGCTCTCTTCTTCGCCGGCCGCGATCCCGTGGCCGCCACCGCGCCAGACCCCCCACGCGGCAACCTGCTTGCCCTCGCCAGTGGCGTGACCTTCGCCTTGATGCTGACCGGCCTGCGCTGGCACGGACGACAGCGCGGCGCGGATTCCGGCATCGCCACCGTCGCCGCCGGCAACCTCATCGCCTTCGTAGCCGCCCTCCCCATGGCGCTGCCCCTGCACGCTTTCACCGCCCGCGATGCGGCCGTCATCCTCTATCTCGGTGCCGCCCAGATCGGCCTCGCCTACTGGTGTCTCACCCGCGCCATCCGTCACGTGCCCGCCTTTGAAGCCACCACCATGCTGCAACTCGAACCCGCCATGAGCCCGGTATGGACCTGGCTGCTCCATGCCGAACGCCCCACCCCGTGGGCACTCGCCGGCGGCATTGTCATCGTCTCCGCCACCTTGGTGAACACCTGGTGGGGCCGCCGCTCCGCCACGTAGTGTGATACAACGGAGTCAAGGGTGACATTGGGAATAGCGCCATTGCCGCGCAGTGTGGCTGTATGAGGACCTTGAGTTGGCTCCTGGCCTTCGCCTTGACCGCTGCCACCGCCAGAGTGGTCACATTCGACAACGGTCCGTTGGGCAAGACCCCGCCCGAATGGACCGTCGCCATGACTAACCACGGGCATCCGCCCCAGTGGGAGATCGTCAAGGACATGTCCGCCGCCACCCAGCCCTACGTCTTCGCCCAGGTCTCAGCCGACCCGGCGCGCGACCGTTTCCCCCTCGCCATCTTCAGCGGCGTCACCTTCCGCGATGGCGATGTCAGCGTGCGCCTCAAACCCGTCTCCGGACGCGAAGTCCAGGCCGGCGGGCTCGTCTGGCGATACCGCGACGAAAACAATTACTACCTCGCCCGCGCCAACGCCCTCGAAAAAAACGTCCAGGTCTTTAAAGTCGAGAACGGCCACCGCTCGCCCCTTATGGCCGGCGTTCACCACGAGATTCCCAGCAACGCCTGGAGCATCCTCAAGGTCTCCGCCAAGGGCAACCGCTTCCAGGTCTACATGGACCACCGCCGCATTCTTCAGGGTTGGGACAACACCTTCATCGGCAGCGGCAAAGTCGGCCTCTGGACCGTCGCCGACTCCGTCACCTACTTCGACGATTTCCGCGTCAACCCCAAGTAAGACA
>JAPKZC010001021.1 GCA_026394025.1 Candidatus Solibacter sp. | reverse complement strand
GGTGCGGCCCGGCGACCCGGCGATTTTCGGGACCGTCGCGGCGGTGCTGCTCGGGGCGGCCCTGCTGGCGAGCTGGCTGCCGGCGCGCAGGATTGCCCGCATCGACCCCGCCGCGGCACTCCGGAGAGAGTGATCCACACACGAGCCGGACTGTTGTCCCGAGTGTAAGCCGGATATTCAAGTCTGAAATGATGAGAGGCTGGAGGCGCTTCCAGCGGCGCGGCGCGGCGCTGTACATCCGCTACTCCAACGTTCGCGAGAACGTGGGTGCGCGGCCGCGCGAGGTGGTCTCGCAGGTATTGCGGAATGCACTGACTATGGTTGTGGCGGGGCTTGTGTTCGGGATTATTGGGTGCGTTTGGGTTGACCCGGGTGATGAGAAGCCTGCTGTTCGAAGTGCCGCCGCCCGACCCGGTTACGACGCTTCGCGACGAAGGGTGACCTGGGGGCCCGCCCAGGGGGTCCGCCCCGCAACTACTGCAACAGGACTGTGACGGCGGACGGGGAGACGTCGAGGCGGTCGATGCGGTGACCGAGTTCGAAGGGCTTGCCGACCACGGCGGCGGGGTACATGGGGATGAGGAAATTCTGAATCAGGAAGTCGAGAGTACGTCCGTCGATGGCGAGGCCGGAGATCTCGACGCGCTGGATATCGACGGTGGCGCGGCCAGCGGAGGAGCGAATGCGGGCGGTGACGGTGACGGGGCGCTCGCCAGCGAGGAGTTTGGACATGAGCCAGCCGGGCTGGCGGCCGGTGGAACGCTCCAACTTGTCGAAATTGATGAGCGCGGCGCCGGTGGCGAGGTCGCGGGCGGCTACGCGCAATTGCGGATTGCGCACGCCGGCGGGGGCTTCTCGGGCGACCCAGGCGTTGAGTTCCGGGAAGGAGAGGATGACGCGCGTGCCGGAACGCAGGCGGCCGGCTTCGATGGAGTCGAGTTTCTGTTTGGCGGAGGCGTAATCGTTGTAGGCGGCACCGGCGAGGGAAGAGGCGACAAACAGGATCGAAATGACCCACAATCGGCGGTTCACGGTTGGTTGGACGCCAGGGGCATCGCTGGGGTTGCATGGGATAGCGCAAAACGACTCACACAGTGTGGAAAAGGCCACAGCCGGAGGGGCGGGCAACGGTGGGAGCATGCGGAATGGTCTGTGGATTGGGTTAAGATTCAACGAGATAGCTGGAGTCAGGTGGAGTGGCGGCAACGGCGATTGTGTTGCGGATGTAATTTCGGAGTATTGTATGCCAATACCTGTTGTTGGAATGGCGGCGATTCTAGTGGTTGGAGTGGCGGTGTGGCGGCTGGGCAGCATCTGGTTGAAGTACCGGGGCCAACGAGTCGTCACCTGCCCAGAAACCAAGCGTCCAG
Organism: Candidatus Solibacter sp.; assembly: GCA_026394025.1. Taxonomy (GTDB): domain Bacteria; phylum Acidobacteriota; class Terriglobia; order Bryobacterales; family Bryobacteraceae; genus Solibacter. The sequence continues at coordinate 5,971 of JAPKZC010001021.1, read as the reverse complement.
CGGGCGTGGCAGTGGACGCCACGCACGCGGTGGCGACGGTGTTCGGCAAGGCTCCGGAATTGCGGCTGAGCGAGTGTACGCGCTGGCCGGAAAAAGCGGGCTGCGGGCAGGAATGCCTGAGCGAGGTCCGGGAATCCGGGCCGGATTGCCTGGTGCGCAACATCATTGCCAAATGGTACCGCGACAAAGTCTGCGCCGTATGCGGGCAGGCGATCGGGGAAATCGACTGGACCGGGAGCCGTCCCGCGCTGCTACTCGCCGATCAGAAGAGTGTGGAGTGGAAGCAGATTCCCGCCGATAAGATAGTGGGGACGCTGGCGGCTGCGTTGCCGATCTGCTTCGCCTGTCACACGGCGAACAGGCTGGTCAAGGAGCACCCCGAACTAGTGACGGATCGGCATCGCGCCGGCCTTTGATGTAGGTTGCGAGGTCGTTAAATTGAAGCTGGTTCTGTTTTGCCTCCTGGCGGGCGTCTTCCCCGGCTGGAGCGAAACACGGGGTGCAACGTTTGCCCCCATCGCGCTGTACACGCAGTTTCAGCAGGCACCGCCGGAGGGCGTGCTGCAAGCACTCCAGGATGAAGTGGAGTGGATCATGGCGCCGATCGGACTTCGTTTCGAGTGGCGCGATCTGGGCAGGACGGGTGGACACGAAGTATCCGCGGAACTGGCGGTGGTCGCATTCAAGGGAAGGTGCGACGTTGCGGGCCTGATGACCCATAGCAGGTTCGAAGGAGCCTTGGGCTGGACGCACGTGAGCGACGGGCAGATTCTGCCGTTCACGGACGTGAGTTGCGACCGGGTCCGGGACTTCGTGCAGGCGGGGCTGATGGCGATCCGGGCGGAGGATCGGGAAGAGAAATACGGGCGTGCGCTGGGCCGGGTACTGGCGCATGAGTTGTACCATATCTTCGCCAACACGATGCGGCACGGGTCGATGGGGGTGGCGAAGGAGAGCTACAACGTGCAGGATCTGCTGACGGACGATTTCCAGTTTCAGGCCAAGGAATCGCGCATGCTACAGACGAGCCGGCCGAAGCCGGCGGCGGAGAGCACGGCGGGGTCGATGTAGCGGGCGTGCGGTATGATCTCGGATAGTGGACGCACAGCTAGAAGAATATCGTCAACAATTTGAGCGAATTGCGAGCGAGGCACAAGAACTGACCGCAGGTTTGACGGAAGCCCAGTTCAACTGGCGGCCGGCGCGGGAGCAGTGGTCGATCGAAGAATGTCTGGCGCACTTGACCGCGGTGGGACAGGCAGAAGTACAGGCCGTGGAAAAGGCGGTGGATGAGGCGAAGGCCAAAGGGATGGTGGGCACGGGGCCATTCGAGTACCCGGTGTGGGAGCGGTTCATCCTGCGGGAGACTGAGCCTCCGGTGCGGCATCAGATGCCGGCGCCGAAGCGGTTCGTTCCGGTTCACGGACAACCGATCACGGGCATACTGCCGACGTTTCTGCACGTACAGCGGCAGTTCACAATCCAGACGCAGAGGGCGGACGGATTGGATCTGCGACGGGTGAAGGTGCCTACGCCGATTACGCGGCTCTTGAAACTGAGTTTGGGGGCCACCCTGGCGCAGGCGGCGGCGCACGAGCGGCGTCACATGGCACAGGCTCGGCGGGTACGGGAACAGCTGAGCCAGGTCCGGGATTGATTTACCGCGAGAGACGCGAAGTCCGAGCTGCGCTCGGATGGACAAGCCAGGAGGCTTATCCCACCGAGGCGCAGGACATCTGGGCGATCATTTGACGGGCGTAGTCGGCGGCATCCCAGAAGGCTTTCTGCATGTGTTCGGCCGAGGGAGCCTGTCCGCCGGGAGTCCATTCGCCGGACTCGTAGGCCAGGACACAATCCAACACCGCGCCGAGGGCACCCTCGCGCTGAAGGAGCGCGCGTTTGAAGCGGATATCGATGGGTAGAGGCTCGACCAGACTGGCCAGGGGCTCATTAAAGACGGAATCGAGAGTACTCAACAGGCCGGTGATGTAGGCTTCCTGAGCCGAACAGTGCAACGAGGCGCCGATGAGTTCGCTGATGCGGGCGCGCTGGAGGGCGGCTTCCAAGTAACCGGCGGGACAATCGTCGTTGCCGGCGAGCACCAGCAACGTGGCCCAACGGGAAACGAAATCCATGCCGAGCATCATGACGGCCTGGGCCGGCGAGCGGATCTCGCTACGCCGCCGGTGGAGGGCCGAATTGGCGAGGCGCAGCAGTCCGTAGGTGAGTGGGGCGTCGCGCTCAATGGTGGCGGCGATCATGCTGGCAGAGCTCTCCAGGTTGGCGCATTCGCTGAGCAGCGAGAGCACGGAGAGGCGGTTGGAGGGGATACGGCGCCCGGAGAGCATTTCCGGCCGCCGCAGGTAGTAGCCCTGGAAGAGTGCGCAGCCCAGTTTTCGGCACCAGCGGAACTCGGCTTCGGATTCGATCTTCTCGGCGATAATGGCGATGTCGAAGCGGCGCAGGAGGTCGAACTGTTCCTGAAAGCGTCCGGCGCCCAGCGCCAGGAGGTCGAGCTTGACGTAGTCGGCGAGTTCGATCATGGGGATGAGTTCTTCGGCATAGACGAAATCGTCGAGGGCGATGCGGTATTTGAGGTCTTTCAGACGGCGCAGGGCGGCCAGGGTTTCCGGATCTGCCACGACATCCTCCAGCACCTCAATGACGCAGCGGTCGGCGGGGAGGATGGGGTCCATGGCGAGGAGGTGGCGGGTGTGATTGATGAACACCGGCTGAAGGGGGGAGACGGTATGCAGGCCGATTTCGAGGAACGCTTTGAGCATGACTTCGGCGCTGGCCTGATCGGCGTCCTGGAAACGCGCGGTAGTGTCACCGGCGGAGCGGCGGTAGAGCAGTTCGTAGGGCTGCCGGCCGAGGTAGACGGTCGCTTCCGCGAGGTGTTTTGCCAGACTCTCCATCCTGATTAGTAAGATCGGCTTATTTCGGTTTTCCTTGAATACAGCGGATGGGCATGGGGGCTAACGGCGGGTGAATTTGCTGTCCATGAGCACCCAGAGGTTGGGATCCAGTTCGACCGATGAAGGTTCCGTGCCGGCGGCGATCTGAAATTCCTGCGACTTGGCGGAGCACACGATGCGTTGGACGGAAGGGGGCGCACCGGCGACGGTGACGGCGATCTCCAGGGGAAGGCGGTAGGCGGCGCCGGGCTGGGTCTGGGCCAGGCGGATTTCGATCTTCCCGGCTGCGGGGTTGTACGTCCATCCGCCGGAAACGGCGGGGAAGCCGGGGCGAAGGAGCCATTGCTCGAAGAACCAGCGCAGGTCTGCGCCGGCAGTCTCTTCCATGACGCGCCGCAGATCTTCGGTGGACGCGTTGGAATCGCGAAACCGCTGGTAGTATTCGCGAATTCCAGCCCAGAACGTCTCCGTGCCGACGAGGCCGCGGAGCATGTGCAGAGTCCATCCACCCTTCTGGTAGACCATAGGTGAGGGCGGGCTCCCGTTCTGAATCCCGGGGAGATGGTCGCGGACCACGGCAACACCGGGGGAGCGTTTTTCCAGGTCGAGGATATTGGCGCGAGAACGCCGCATGGCGGCGAGGAAGGCGTCGCGCCCCTCGTAGAACTCGGCGGCAAGGCAGGCGAAATAGGTGGCAAAACCTTCGCTCAGCCACACGTCGTCCCAGTCCTTCTGGGTGACGGAATCGCCAAACCACTGGTGGGAGATTTCGTGCGCCACCAGGTCGAAGGCGGGACGGTTGGTGACGCTGCGTTCGTCAAAGAAGATCACGCTGGCGTGCTCCATGCCGCCGGCCAGACCGGCCACCTGAACGTCGGCCAGCTTTTCATAGGGGTAGGGGCCGATGTGGGAGGCGAAGAACTCGATGGCCTGGCGGGTGGGTTCTTCGAAGGTCAGGATGCCGTTATCGCGATCCCGCGGGAAGACCCAGGTTTGGAGCGGCACGCCGGCGGCGGTTGCGAAATGGCGCGATGAGAATTGCGCGACACCGATACTGTTGAGCCAGGACGCGATGGGAACGGATTGCCTCCAGTGGGTCATTCTGCGGCCGTCGCCGAGATCGAGTTCCTCCTGGAGGAGGCCGTTGGCCACCACCTGATATCTGGCGGGCGCGGTGACCAGGAATTCGCTGGTGGCCTTGTCGGAGGGGTGATCGATCATGGGCAGCCACTGGCGCGCCATGGTGGGCCAGTTCCAACTGAAAAAAGTGCGGTCGCCGAACTTGTTCGGGGCGATGTGCAGGCCGCCGCCAGGGACGCCGCGGTATTTCACGGTGAACTGGCGGCGCTCGCCGGGCGTAGCAGCGGAGTCGAGGGTGATGGCAAGGCGGTTGGCGGAGTGCTGAAACTTGAGCGCCACGCCCCGGGAGGAAACTCCGGCGACGATCATGCCCTTACCGTTATTGACACTGGCGAGATCGAGGACGACTTGCGTGACGCCAGGTTGCAGGAAGCGCAGGTCCACGGTGGTTTCGCCGGCCACTTCGTCGTTGGCATCGCTGAGGGTGACGCGGAAGATGTAGTGCTGGGCATCGATGGCGGGCTGGCGCGGATAGCTATCCGCGAAGGCAAGCGAGGCGCACAGCACCAGACCGCCGCGAAGCAACTTTGGCATAGAGCCTCTTTCGAGTTACTATACTGCAATTCGACCTGATGACTCATACCTTCAAGATCAGCGCGGTGCAGATGCTCGGGCTGGCGGCGTGCGGCGTGGTAGCGGGCACGTGGCTGAAGCGTAGACTACCGCTGCTGGACCGGCTGAACATCCCGACGCCGATCGTGGGCGGCATGGTATATGCGTTGGCGGCGCTGGGGCTGCGCCATGCGAGCGTGAACGTGGAGGCGGACGTGGTGTTGCGCGACCTGCTGATGGTGGCGTTCATGACGACGATCGGGCTGAGCGCGCGGCTGCAACTGATTCGCGAAGGCGGCGCGCGGGTGGTCTGGTTTCTGGGGATTGCTAGTCTGGGCGCGGTGTTGCAGAATCTGCTGGGAATCGCGCTGGCCAACGTGCTGGGAGTGGACCCGCGGTTGGGAATCCTCACCGGAGCGGTGGCGTTGGCGGGGGGGCCGGCAACGTCGCTGGCGTTCGGCGGCACGTTCGAAAAGATGGGGGTGCGGGGAGCGACGACGGTAGCGTTCGCCGCGGCCACGTTCGGCATCACGGTGGCGGGCCTGACGGGCGGGTATATTGGCGGCTGGCTGATTCGGCGGCACGGTCTGAAGGCGGGCGAAGGTGGGGCGGCGCGGAGGGCCGACGCGCCGGCGGAAGTGGGATCGCGGTTGAATACGGCGATCGTGCTGGCGATTGCGATGGGCGCGGGGAGCCTGGTGAGCGCGGGGATACAAGCGCTCGGCGTGGTTCTGCCGGTATACATCGGATCGATGATGGTGGCGGTGGCGATGCGCCATCTGGACGACCGCTACAGCTTCGCGCGGATCGCGCAGGCGGAAGTGGATTCGATGGGGCGGATCGCGCTCTATCTGTTCATCGTGATGGCTCTGATTACGTTGAAGCTGTGGGAACTGTCACACCTGGCGCTGCCCATGGTGGCGATACTGCTGGCGCAGGTGGGGTTCTGCTGGCTGATGTGCATCACGCTACCGTTCTGGGTGATGGGCCGGAAGTATGAAGCCGCGGTGAGCGCGGCGGGGTTCTGCGGGTTCATGCTGGGGACGACGGCGAACGCCGTGGCATGCATGGAGGAACTGGTGGAGAAGTATGGTCCCGCGCCGCAGGCGTTTTTGGTGGTGCCGATAGTGGGGGCATTTCTGATCGACTTCACGAATTCGCTGATTATTACGGCATTTGCGAATTGGATGAAGTAAGAAGGAAGCTATTCAACGCAGAGGCATAGCGCGGCAGAGCCGCAACCAAATTGAAGAGGCGTTCCGAATCTTCGTACGATGTAGTGTTATCCAGACACGCACCGGAGAAGAAAGGAACTCCATGAAGCAGTTTATCGCGAAGTTTGCCGACAAGGTAGACGGTAT
>JAPKZC010000732.1:1042-1800 GCA_026394025.1 Candidatus Solibacter sp. | reverse complement strand
TGTTCTTCTTCCTCATGGAGTTTGTGGATGGAATGAGTCTGCGGCATTTGCTGGAAGTCGAGCGGATTTCGGCCCGTGAGGCCCTGGCCATCGTGCCGCAGATTTGCGACGCGCTGCAATACGCCCATGACCACGGGATCGTTCATCGCGACATTAAACCGGAGAACATTTTGTTGGATCGCCGTGGCCGCGTGAAGGTCGCGGATTTTGGGTTGGCCAAACTGGTGGGACAGGATGCCCTCACCCCGACTCTCTCCCATCCCATGGGAGAGGGAGGCGCGTCCGCGCCCGGTGCAAGTACACCGCCGCCAGCGGCTCTCACCGATGCGGGCAAGGTGATGGGCACGCCACAGTACATGGCGCCGGAACAGCGGGAGCATCCTACGGAGGTGGACCACCGGGCCGACATCTATTCGCTAGGCGTGGTCTTCTACCAGATGCTTACCGGCGAACTGCCCGCCAAACCAATCCAACCGCCGTCCAGGAAAGTTCAGGTTGATGTGCGCCTGGATGAAGTTGTGCTGCGCGCGTTGGAAAAGAACCCCGAACTCCGTTTCCAGCAGGTCAGCGAAGTGAAAACCGCGCTGGAGACGATTGCGACAACGGGGAGCGCAGCCGCCCCGGCTGCACCGGGTGATGCCCCGTCAACCGGAGTACCGACAAACAAATCAGGCATGGTCCGCATCATCGAAATTTTCTTTGGTGCCACTTTTACCTCTCCGGTTGCAATCAAGCTTGGCAACTTCTCCGCGCTCGGC
>JAPKZC010000732.1:0-1030 GCA_026394025.1 Candidatus Solibacter sp. | reverse complement strand
TGGTACATACGGGCCTCCCGGATGGCATTGGTGCTTTCCCCTCTTCGGCTTCTCCGGCTTTTTCGGCTTCTTCGGACTGATTGGCCTCGCGGTCATCGTCGAAATAATCGCCCGGAATAAAGGAGGCGATCCATTGGCGCGTCACCTCGTCGTCGTCGGACGGCGCGGCGGCGAGGCGGTTGTCAATTGGCCGGGTGTGCTTCTCGTGTTCGCAATTTCCCTCGTTGTCGCGGAGTCCGTTACGGCGTTGGGGTCTTTGGCTATCATTAACCGGATTGCCCCGTTACCTCTCTTCACTGTGTTTGTCAGCGTGTTGGCGGGGATCGCAGCAAGTGTCATCCGCAAGAAGCTCGCCACGCCGTTGGACAAGTTGGTGCCGCTGGATGAACCACACGATGCCGCAGGCGTTCCGCCGAGAAGCCTGCCTCTGTTCGTCGAGCGCGACGGGCGGTGGCGTCTCTATTGGCCGGGCGTGTTGCTGTTCTGCGGGACACTCGGATTGGTGGTGTTGGGCGTCAATCTCGCGATCGCGCTTGTGCTCTGGCTGCTGAACGCGCCGGTTCGACTGACGTTCCGACCTGGCGAATTGATGCTGGTGCTCATGTTGATGGCGGCATGTGTCATCATGCGCCTGGCGGCATTGAAACTCGGTTCCAGCGAGACGGCACGAGCCGGGTCTGCCCCGAAAGCCAAGGTCAGCACGGCGCGAAAAGTCATCATCGCGTTCCTGGCGATAGCCGTGGCGGTTGGGTCGGGGTTGGTCATCATGTTGTTGGCATATATGATGAGTGCAAAAACGTCACCACCCGCCCCTACCATGACTTCAGTAGCATCGCCGCTCAGCAGCGGCCCGGCCATCACGCGTGTGGCGGTCGGTGCGAACAAGGCCGTCATCGAGGGCCGCGGCGTGCCGGATGCGAAGTTCGTTTTTCAGGTCGGGAAGGCCTCTTTGAAATGCTTTTTTCACAACGATTCACCCTTCGCAGCCACCATCGAACGCGCGTGGTGGGGACGAGGACTGAACTTCTTC
>JAPKZC010000174.1 GCA_026394025.1 Candidatus Solibacter sp. | reverse complement strand
TTTCTCCGGTGGCATACAAGCCCGGCTTTTGGTGCGATGACGGATGCGGCTGCACCAGGATCTGGCCTTCGTATGGCGTACACCAGCCGCACCGGTAGCCGTCCCGGTGTAACAGGAAATAAATCGGACGGTCCATCTCGCTCGTCCAACCATCGACGGCAATTCGCCGCCTGCTGTCGTCGATCAACACCAGCGAACCAGGACGCAGCACCGGGTACATCGACCAATCCTCCAACCCGATAAAGCCGTAACGATGCTTCCGCAGATCCCAACCGTTGAGAATACTCAGCCCCGTTTTTCCCCAGTGCCGGATCACATGACTGAGAAATGTAGTCGAATTCAAATCAATTTCAGAGTCACTCGGTTGCGGCACCGTAAGTCTTCCGGCGGGTGCGAATTCGACTGCGTGGGTTTCATTGAGCGGGGTCAGCACAGATTCGGCCGGAAGCAGTTCCAGCGGAACTCCGTACCAGGCCAGAACTTCTTCCCAATTCAACCGGTAGATCGCGCACAGGGAATACAGGCGGAAAATCGTGGGAACCGTACCTTTGTTTTCGATATCCGACAGACGGCTCAGCGCGATCGCAAACTCGTCGCTGGCGCGCCGCTGCGCAAGTTGCTGGCTGGCCCTCTCCACGTCGCGGTAGGTAAGTTTCAGCCGCTCACGAGCCCGCTTGAGCTTTTCGCCGGGCCGCTCCGTGATATGATCCCGCTTGATGGCTGCCACGTTCTCCTCGCGCTTCGATGGGCGCGGCTCACTGAGCGCAAATTATAGCTTCCGTCCCTGGCGGAGGCAAGCAAAAGAGTCAATTCTGTTCCGAAAACGGAACATCGGCCAAAATGTCTACTAAAGTAATCGTCGGAATCTCGGGCGCCAGCGGCGCCATTTATGGCTGGCGCCTCCTCGAAAGACTCCGCGCTCACGGCGGCGTCGAAATCCACCTCATCCTTACCCGGGCGGGCGACAAGACGCTCTTTCTGGAAACCGGCAAGGCCGCCGCCGATCTCAAAGCCCTTTCGGACTTTTCTTATCCGATGGAGGATATTTCCTGCCGTCTGGCCAGCGGGTCCTACCCCACCGACGCCATGGTTATCGCCCCGTGCTCCATCCACACCATGTCCGCCATCGCCGGCGGCATCAGTTCCAACCTGATGATCCGCGCCGCCGACGTCATCCTGAAAGAGAGGCGCAAGTTGATTCTAATGGTTCGCGAGAGCCCGTTTCACCTCGGGCACCTGAGAAATATGACGGCATTGGCGGAAATGGGCGCGATTATCGCCCCGCCGATTCCCGGCTTCTATCACCATCCTCAAACCGTCGATGACCTGGTCGATACCAGCATCGACCGTGTCCTCGACCTCATCGGCCTGCCCGACGTGCGCGTCCGCCGCTGGGATGGGGTGACCCGGTGAGCGCCCGCCGCCCGCTGATCGCGTTCCAGGGGGAGCTCGGCGCTTTCAGCCAGCAAGCCGCCCGACAGCTCTGCGGCCCTGACGTCGAAGTGCTTCCCTGTACTCGTTTTGAAGACATCTTCGGCTGCGTCAAGAGCGGCCGCGCCGCGGGCGCAATCGTGCCTATCGAAAACACGCTCGCCGGCAGCGTCCATGAGAACTACGACCACCTGGTGAACTTCGAATTGCCCATCGTGGCCGAAACCAGCGTGCGCATTGTGCACAACCTGATCGCCCCCAAAGGCGTGAAGTTCTCCCAGATTAAACGTGCTTTCTCCCATCCCGTGGCATTAAATCAATGTCTGGATTTCTTTGCTAAAAACCCGCAAATCGAAAAAACTCCCTTCTACGACACCGCCGGCAGCGTGAAGATGATTACCGAGGAAGGGCTGACCGACGCCGCCGCCATCGCCAGTTCGGTGGCCGCCGAAATCTACGGCGCCCACATCCTGCGCCGCTCCATCGAAAGCGACCGGCAGAATTTTACCCGGTTCTTTCTCTTGCGCACTTCCGATCACGCGCGCCGCCATCCCCTCCGCGCTGCCGCCCACACCCAGTGGAAGACCTCGCTCGTGTTCAGCACCCGCAATATCCCCGGCGCCCTCTTCCGCGCCTTGAGCGCCTTCGCCCTGCGCGATCTCAACCTGATCAAGATCGAATCCCGCCCGCTACGCGGCAAGCCCTGGGAATACCTCTTCTATCTGGACTTCCTCGGACGCGCGGATTCCCCCGTCGCGGTCAACGCCCTCAATCACCTGCGCGAACTCGCCGACTTCCTGCGCATTCTCGGCTGCTACCCCAAGGGCGCGTAGCCTTGGCGAATCCGGCTCTCTACGCCGTGGCGCCCGCCAATACCTGGATCGCCGCCCGGCAAAAAGCGGGCAAATCCTCGGGTTTGCGGCTGGTGACCAGATTCCGGTCCACCACTACTTCCGCGTCCACCCAATCGGCGCCGGCGTTGACCAAGTCGTCCTTGATGGCGAAGAAGCTGGTTGCCCGGCGGCCCTTCAACATGCCGCCCGCGGAACACAAAACCCATGGGCCGTGGCAGATGGAGGCCACCAGTTTGCCGGCGGCATCCATGTGTTGCACGAACTGGTTGGCTTTCGGATGGCGGCGGATGTGGTCCGGCGCATACCCGCCCGGCACCACCACACCGTCGAACTCGGCAGCCTTGGCGTCGTCATAGGATAACTCGCACTTCACCGGATAGCCTAGCTTGCTGCCGTACGTCTCGCCGGCCTTGGCGCCAACCGTGACCACGGTGGCGCCGGCTTCCTGGAAGCGGAACAACGGGTACCAGACTTCCATTTCCTGATACATCTGGTCCACAAAGATTGCGATCTTCTTTCCGGTCAGGTCCATGTGTCCATGGTAGCTGCCTTTTCCACTTGAATTACGGACAGCCCGGAGATACACTCCTTACAAACCCGGTGCAAAGGAAAACGCGTACACTCAGGCCGGTTTCGACCGGATTCCTCACCGCGCCCACGAAAGTCCGTGATCACCTCCCCGCCCTATACCCTCACCGTGTTGCAGGTGAAGACCAGGTAATTTATGGAAAACCCGAACCAAACTGCGAGCCGCAGGCGCTTCCTGCGCGCTACCGCTGCCGGCGCCGCCTGGCTCGCCTCGCCCTCGCTGGTCACCCGCATGGCGGCGCAATCGCCCGAATCGCGCGTCGACATTCTGCTCAATGAACCGGTCGGCACCATTCAGCCGGAAATCTACGGTCACTTCGTCGAACATCTCGGCGGCGTGGTCTATGACGGCATCTGGGTGGGCGAGAACTCCCGCATCCCCAACGTTAACGGACTTCGCAAACAACTGGTGGATGCGCTGAAGCGCGTCAAGCCTGGCGTGATTCGCTGGCCCGGCGGCTGTTTCGCCGACCAGTACGATTGGCGCGATGGCACCGGTCCGCGCGACAAGCGGCCCAGGCGCACCAATTTCTGGGTGGATGCCCCCGAGTGGCCGAAAGGCGCCCGCCGCGATGGGCCGCAAATCTACGACCCGAACTCGTTCGGTACCGTGGAGTTCGCGCGCTTCTGCAAACAGGTGGACGCACAGCCCTACTTTGCCGCCAACCTGCGCAGCCTTCCGGCGCAGGAGTTCTGGCGCTGGGTGGAGTACTGCAACTCGCCCGCCAATTCCACCACGCTGGCGGCGCAGCGCGCGGCCGATGGCGAGCCCGAAGCTCTCGGCGTGCGCTATTGGGGTGTCGGCAACGAATCCTGGGGCTGCGGCGGCAATTTCGACCCCGCGGACTACGGTTCCGAGTTCAATCGCTACTCCGCCTGGGTTCCCTCCTACGGTGTGCGCACCGCGCTCATCGGCTCGGGTCCCAACGACGGCAATCTGGATTGGACCCGGCGCTTCTTTGGGAAACTTTCCAAGGCCAACACCCTGGGCCGCCTGTGGGGTTGGGCCATGCACCACTACGCCTGGAATGCCAGCGGAGGCCGCACCCGCGAATGGTTCGAAGGCAAGCGCGACGCCGTCAAGTTCGATGCCGAACAGTATTACGACATCCTTCGCGAAGCCGACGAAATGGAATCCCTGGTCACCGCCCACTGGGCGGTGATGGCGGAAACCGACCCGCGCCACCGCACCAAACTGGTGGTGGATGAGTGGGGCGCGTGGCACGCTTCCGGCACCGAGCCGTTCCCCGAAGCGCTCATCGGGCAACAGAACACCATGCGCGATGCGGTGCTGGCCGGTCTCACTCTCGACACCTTCAACCGTCACGCGGATAAGGTCGCCATGGCAGCCATCGCCCAGTTGGTCAACTGCCTGCAATCCCTCTTCCTGGCGCACGAAGACAAGTTCTGCCTCACGCCTACCTATCACGTCTTCGATATGTACGCCGCCCATCAGGGCGCCCGCTCCGTGCGTACCCAGGTCGCGTCGCCGGCCACCACGTACAGCCGCAACGGCACGCCCGCCACGATGCGCGGGCTGAACGGTTCGGCATCGGTGAACGGCAACCAGTTGACCCTGACCGTGACCAATCCATCCATGGACCAACCCCGCGAGGCCGAAATCCAGATCCATGGCGGAACACCCAGGTCGGTGGCGGGCGTAACGCTCGCCGCCGGCGACCCGCGCGCCCACAATCGGTTCGAAGATCCGCGCGCCGTGGAACCCAAGGCAATCGCCGTGACCCTAAGAGGTGCGGCCATCGTCCACCAGTTCCCCCCTGCCTCGGTGACGAAACTGACGATCGCGCTGGGATAAGTGGCGTGCCACCGCCAACCGACGCCGGCGACAGATCCAGAAGATCTTGGCCGGCGAGTTCAATGACCTCAGTCAGGCACTCTCGGACCTGAGCCGCCGTTTCCGGCTTCCACTCGCGCAGCCTCTGGTCCAGCCTTTCCACCAACACATCCACGGCGACTCCTCCCTTATCTTTTAGATAACTCCTGAACTCCCCGTGCGCGGACGGTTGGCAGCGATGATCGATTGCCTCGCCAGGCGGTTGGAAGTACACTTCTAGCAGCAGATTTTGAGATCCGATTAATAGGTGTTGCCCTATGACGGGCCAAACCATCTCGCACTACCAGATCATCGAGAAGCTGGGCGAAGGTGGAATGGGCGTTGTCTATCGCGCACGCGACACTCACCTTGACCGCCCCGTGGCCATCAAGGTTCTGCCGCCCGAGCGAGTGGCCGACCAAGAGCGTCGTCGCCGGTTCGTACTGGAAGCCAAGGCGACGTCGGCACTGAATCACCCGAACATCGTGACAATTTACGACATCGACGAGAGCGATGGCGTGTGCTTCATCGCGATGGAGTTGCTGGAAGGCCAGACGCTGAAACGTCGCATTGCCGGGAAGCCGCTCCCCGGCGAGGAACTGCTGGACCTGGCGGTGGAGATGGCCGCTGGGCTGGAGGCGGCCCACGCCAAGGGCATCCTCCACCGTGACATCAAGCCGGCCAACGTATTCGTGAACGATCGCGGTGGCGCCAAAATCCTGGATTTCGGGCTGGCCAAGCTTGTGCCGGAGAAGCAGTGGGCGGCGGAGGACGAGTCGACGCTGACCGAGGTGGGGATCACCTCGCCGGGCCTCGCCGTGGGTACGGTGGCCTACATGTCGCCCGAGCAGGCCAAAGGAGCGGTGCTGGACGCGCGAACCGACGTATTCTCGCTGGGCGTGGTGCTGTACGAGATGGCCACAGGCCGGCCGGCATTCCCGGGAGAGACTTCGGCGGTGGTTTTCGAGGCGATTCTGAACCGGACGCCGGCGGCACCCTCGCGGCTGAACCCGGAGATAACGCCGGAACTGGAGCGGATCATTCTCAAGGCGCTGGAGAAGGACCGGCAGTTGCGCTACCAGTCGGCAGCGGAGTTGTGGGCCGACCTGAAGCGGCTGAGGCGGGGCTCGGGGTCGCATCGTGAAGCGGTACCGGTTGCAAGGCCCTCGCGGAAGTGGCTATGGCCTGCCGTGGCGGCGGTTGCGGCGGTCCTGGTTGCGCTCGGCTTCCGGCTCTCCCGGCAACCGGCAAGCAAGCGGACCGCGACCCCGCGAACGGAGTTTTCGCAGCTCACGTCGCAACCCGGCACGGAGTGGTTCCCGAGTCTCTCACCGGACGGGAAGTGGCTGGTCTACGGGGGCACGGGCGACAACGTCCACCATATCTACCTCCAGGGTGTTGGCGGGCAGAACCCTCTTGATCTGACTCGAGATTCAACGGCAGACGACGATCAGCCGGCGTTTTCGCCCGACGGCGAGCGGATCGCGTTCCGCTCCAGCCGCGGCGGGGGCGGGATCTTCGTCATGGGCCGCACGGGCGAGGCGGTCAGGCGGGTGACGGGCATGGGATTCAACCCATCGTGGTCACCCGACGGCACACGGCTCGCCTTCACCACCGAGGGAGTCGAGCTCTATCCGCAGAACTCGGTGGGACGCAGCGAACTGTGGACCGTCGCAGTCAGCACCGGAGAAATGCGGCATCTGAGCGCGGGAGACGCGGTCCTGGCGAGCTGGTCGCCGCACAACCACCGTATCGCTTACACCAGCAGGTTGGGCAATCCGCCCCAGGGGGATGTTTGGACCATTGCGGTGACGGGCGGAACCCCTGCGCCCGTGACGAGCGATCCCGCGCGGGACTGGAATCCCGCATGGTCGCCCGATGGCAAGTACCTTTATTTCGCAAGCGACCGCAGCGGCAGCATGAATTTGTGGCGCGTCCCAATCGACGAGGTGTCAGGCAAGACCCTGGGAGCACCCGAACCCATCACCACCCCCGCGCCGTACCTGGCGCACGCCAGCCTCTCCGCCGACGGGAAGCGCATTGTGTACACGTCGGCGATCATCACGGCGAACATCCAGCGGCTTGCTCTGGATGCGACCGGCGGCGCGAAGGGAGAGCCGGCGTGGGTGACCACGGGTACGCGACGCTGGTCGTCGCCCGACCCGTCGCCGGACGGCGAATGGGTCGCATTCTACTCACTCACGCAGCCGGAGGGACAGCTCTACGTGGCGCACCCGGACGGCACCGGGCTGCGCCAGGTCACCAACGACGCCACGGATCGGTTGCCGCGCTGGTCACCGGACAGCAAGTGGATTTCGTGCTTCTCAAACCGCAGCCACAGGTTCGAGTTGTGGAAGATCAGGCCGGACGGCAGCGGCCTGCAGCAGCTCACGGAAGGGTCTGCGTCGTACTCTGCCTGGTCTCCCGACGGCTCACGGATTACGGCGGTCCGCTCGCTCGAAGTGGGGACAGGCAACGCGGGCGTCTTGATCTTCGACCCAAATCGCGCGTGGAAAGGGCAAACCGTGGAGACGCTGCCACCGCTCGGGGATTCCTCCGACCAATTTCTGGTGAACTCGTGGTCGCCCGATGGCCGCCACCTGGTGGGCCAGGTGATGGGGGAGCACCCGGGGATTGCGATGTACACTCTGGCATCGCGCGCCTATGAACGGCTGACCCCCTTCGGCGAGTGGCCCTTCGCGGCGGCAGCGGAAGGTTTTCTCGGTCACGCGCGACGTCATTGGCCCGCCGCGGCTCGCACGCGACGGCAGGTCTGCGTACTTCTCGCGGCGAGTGACCGAATCGGATATCTGGCTTTGTACCTTGCGATAAGGGCACGGCTTACGGGGAGGGCGGTGGCGGTGCACCCTCAAGCAACAAAACAAGACGATCCCGAGAGCATAAAAGCTCTCCCTTGGTGACTCACTTCACGCATCGCGGCAGTTGGCCGGCCACCCGGACGTTGGGCTCAGACCGCGGTGGCCCGTGATAGCCCCTGCTCAGTCGCAAAGGACCTACCGATCTACTTGCTCCGGCCGAATCAGGCCCCACCCGGAAGCCGCTCCGCTCGCTCCTCGCGAAAAAATGTCTGAAATCCAATGAGTCGGGGTGTACAATCGTTGTGCCCTGGGAGCAGCAGTGGGGACCCCGGGGGAAACGAAATTCCAAGCCAAGGGGGAAACATGCGAAGGTTATTGCTTGTCATCGGGCTCCTGTACCTGTCGCTCGGCGTGGTACTGGCCCAAACCGGTGGTGCCATCACCGGTGAAGTGCGAGATCCAAGTGGCGCTCTCGTTGCAAATGTAACCGTAACGGCTACCAACGCGGCGACGAATTTGGCGCGAAACACGCAAACGAATTCCTCGGGGATTTACAGCTTCCCCGCTCTGATTCCTGGAAAGTACCAGGTCAGGGCCACCGCGGCGGGCTTCCAAACCTCCGTGACCAACGACATCGAACTCCAGGTGCAGCAGACGGCCCGCGTGGATTTCACCCTGGTCCTCGGACAAGCCACCCAGACGGTTGAAGTCGCCGCCAATGCGGCATTGCTGGCCACCGAAACGACGCAGACGGTCGAGGTCGCCGCCAGTTCGGCGATGTTGACCACTGAAAACGCCACGGTCGGCACGGTGATCGATGGGGCGCGCATCATGGAGCTGCCCTTGAACGGCCGCAACTTCTTCAGCCTGGTCGCGTTGAGCCCCAACGTGACCTATGGGTTCGTTCCCGCGGCGCAGGCGAGCGGCCGCTTGGGCGGCTCGCGCGGCAATCTCACCATGTCTCTGACTGGCGCGCGCGCGACGTGGTCCAACTACACCCTGGACGGCATCACCAACACCGACATCAATTTCAACTCTTACATCTTGCAGCCGTCGGTGGACGCGCTACAGGAGTTCAAGGTCCAAACGGGGATCTACCCGGCGGAATTCGGCCGCGCAGCGGGACAGATCAACGTCTCCACCAAACCGGGCACCAATGAATTCCACGGGACCATCTCTGAATTCCTGCGCAACGACAAGCTCGACGCCAGGTCTTACGACTTCTCCTCGGCCACCCGCAGCGCCACCAACCCCTCTCCCGCGAAAGCACCCTACCGTCAGAATCAATACGGCTTCACGCTGGGGGGGCCGGTTTGGATTCCGAAGGTGTTCAACGGAAAGAACCGGCTGTTCTTCATGTCGAACTACGAGGGATACAACTCCCGCCTGACCGTGCCGAGCTATGCCACCGTGCTGACCCCCGCAATGCGAAACGGCGACTTTTCCTCCATCATCCCGGCCGGGTATGTTCTGGCGGACCCTTTCTCCCGCACCGGGACGTTCCCCAACATCACCCAGTCGATATACCCGAACAATCAGATTCCCGCCAGCCGTATCAGCAAGGGCTCCACTTATCTTCTCAAGTGGATGCCGGCGCCGAATTTGCCCGCCGCAGCCGGGCTGCCTTTCCGTAACTACCAATTCGGGCAGAAGACGCCCGTCGATAAGTACACCATCACCGAGCGCATCGATTTCAACGAGAGCTCGAAGTCGCAGTGGTTCGGCCGCTACAGCGTGAACGACGAATCCACCCTTGCCGTGCTCCCCTCCATGGGGCTCAATGACGGGAATACTCTGTACACCAAGGCGAGCCAGTGGGTGCTCTCCAACGTCCGGACCATTTCACCGACCAAAGTGAACGAAGCGCGGTTCGGGTACAACTCGCTGTTCAACAACATCACCCAGCAGTTGGCGGGCGTCGAGAACGTGAATGAGGCGCTGGGCACACCGGTGAAGGTTACGGATGCGAATTCCTGGGGCATACCGAACATCCCGCTGGCCCAGAACCTGACCAGCTTCGGCAACCCGACCAGCAGCCCGTTCCAAATCGACAATAAGTATTTCCAGTGGGTGGACAACTTCTCCTGGGTCATCGGGAAGCATTCGCTGCGTTTTGGCGGTGAGTTCCGGTACAACCAGTTTCCGCAACTCGGCAACGAATTCCCCCGCGGCCAGTTCTATTTCAGCAGCCAGTTCACAAACACCATAACGCCGACGGGCCCGTCGAGCGCCACCCAGAGCGGCGGCTACACGGGCGCGGACTTCATGCTGGGCACTACGTACAACGCCATCACCGCGGTGGCGCTGGCGTCGGCTGATTTCACCAACCACGAATGGTCGGCCTATATCGACGACACCTGGCGGTTGAGCCCGCGCCTGACCCTTAGCCTGGGTTTTCGGTGGGAGGTCATGCAGCCTTTGCTGGACAGATCCGGCCGCGAGGTGAACATCCAACTCAACCAACCGCTTCCCAACGTGGCGAACGTGCAGGATCAGAGCAAGCATCCGGTTTACGTCCGCACCGGCAGTGGGAATTTTTACGACGGCGTCGACTTCCGATACGCTCCCTATTGGGCCACCCCCGGCCTTGCGGCGCCCGTCGGGGGCACTCCTCCTTTACAAACCGTCCGGGACGGGCGGTTGGGCAGCCGGTTGATCAACACCAATTACAGGAACTTCGCGCCGCGCATCGGGATCGCCTACAGCCCCTCGGACAAATGGTCGATCCGCACCGGCTTCGGCATCTTCTACTCGGAGGAGAGCAAGAACTCCATCTTCGATTTCAACCGCGGACTGGGTGGACGAACCGGGAACCTGACGGGCACCACCTATGGGGTGCCGACGTTTAGCTACGACAATTTCATCAACACGGCATCGCTTCCGGTGACCTTACCCATCGGCCTTACCTGGGCTGGCAGCAGCCACCTGCCGAACACCAGCAGCATGCAGTACATCTTGAACGTGCAGCGTTCGCTCGGCAAATCCACCACCGCCGAGTTGGGTTACGTCGGCTCGCAAAGCCGCCACTTGCTCTACCTGGCGAATCAGAATCAGGGGATTCTCAACGCCGCCTTACCGGTGGTTCAACGCTTGCCCTATCCGGAATGGGGGGCTTCGGGAATCCAGTACCTGTCTGCCGACGGCACAGGCAGCTACAACGCCCTCGCCGCCAAGTTCACCCAGCGTTTCGGCGCCAACCTGAACACCTTGCTTTCCTACACCTGGGCCAAGTCCATCCGCGGCACGGTGGGGAGCACCTTCTCGCACCAGGATGCGCGCTGCCCCAATTCGTGCGAAAAAGCCCTCTCGGATTTCCAGGTCCCGCAGCGCTTCGTCGCTTCCATCCTCGGCAGCCTGCCATTCGGTAAAGGCCAGAAATTCCTCAACCGTGGAGGGGTCCTGAACCAGGTGGTGGGCGGCTGGCAGGCGAGCACCATCACTACGCTGCAAAGCGGCGGCGTGGTCAATACGTCTTCATGGGATTCCGGAGGCACCAATTTCATCTCGAACGCCACCCGGCTCAACTGCGTTGCCGGCGTGGACCCGGTCAAGCCCAATCCCAACCAGAACGGCTGGTATAACCCGGCGGCATTCTCCAACCCCGTCGCCGGCACGTTCGGGAACTGCGGGCGTAACACCCTGCGAGCACCCTGGCGTGGGAATCAGGATATTTCCATCATCAAGTTGTTCCCGTTCTCCGAAAGGAAGAGCCTGGAATTCCGGATGGAGATGTTCAACGCTCCCAACCATGTCCAATTGAACGTTGGGGGCCAATTGAGCTGGAATAACGGCTCCAGTCCGACGCCCAATTCGACCTTCGGTACTATCACCTCGACAGCGACCCCAATGCGC
>JAPKZC010000460.1 GCA_026394025.1 Candidatus Solibacter sp. | reverse complement strand
CCCCCGCCGCGGGTGTGGGCTGTGCCTTCCGCTGCTCTGTCACGAGGAGGGGGAAATTGATTCAGAGCTTTCGCCGCGCGGTTCGCGGGTTGGAGCGCGATCCCGTTCTCTGGGTGACGGCCACTCTTACGCTGGCCTTGTGTATCGGCGCGAATACCACGGTATTCAGTCTGGTCAACTCGATTCTGCTGCGTTCCTTGCCGTTTCCGGATTCCGACCGCATCTACTATGTCAGCGAGCGGATGGGCACGCCGCTGCAGCGGCGTGGGCTGGTGGCGGTGGCGATGGCCGCGTCGCTGATGCCCGCGCGCAAGGCGTCGCGCGTGGACCCTGTGGTGGCACTGCGCGAAGAGTTCCCGTCTGGGCGGACGCAATCGCGGCGACCGCGGCCAGCAACGTGAGCATTCGCATGGCGCCTCCTGGGACCAGTATGCCCGAAAGCGAGTAATGCTCGCAGGTCTTTCTGAGAATCCGCCGGTCCTGCTCTATCTATAGGCGAAGATCATGGAGTAGACGATCAGGCCGATCAAGACCAAGCCGATGGTCAGCGCGGTGAAGCCGAGGCGGCGCCAGAATTTCACGTCGTGAGGTGCGGGCGAGGGCATCATCATCCCCTCCAGTTCGCCGCTCTCCACCAGTTGACGGTATTCGCGGGGACGGTCGCGTTCGAACTCCTCAAGCGGCACGCCCTCGGTGAAGATCACCGTATCCATGGGGAACCACTCAGGGCGCAAGTTGGTGTTGAAGAAGTGTACGACGAAGAGGAAACTCACGGCCAGAAGGGCGTCATCGCTGTGGATAATGGTGGCGACATTGACGGCCCAGCCGGGGAACAGGCGCGTGAAGACCTCCGGGAACCACAACAGAAGGCCCGTGCCACCGATCACGGCTACGCCCCAGAACACCGCGAAATAGTCGAATTTCTCCCAATACGTCCAACGCCCGAATTCGGGACGCGGGCCACGTTTGAAAAACCATTTGAGGGAACCGACCAGTTCGTGCCAGTCGCGCCGGTTGAAGAGCAGGCTATCTTCGCCAACGATGAACTGGCCCCAACTCTTGCCGCTGGCACGCCGTTGCTTCGCCAGATCGTACACGTGAAGCCCGAAGTAGGTGAAGGTGAGGGCGGCGCAGAAGCGATGGACCAGGCCCGCCGCTTCAAATCCACCCAACAGGCGGGCCAGGAGCTTGGCCCATCCCATATAGGAGAACTTCAGCATCATGCCGGTCAGTGCCAGTCCGAGGAAACTGGAGACCACCATCAGGTGGAGGTTGCGATGGAATCGCCGGAAGCGCCGCACATAGCGTCCGCCTTCGGACTCTCCGTTCGTCATTTGCTTGCGGTAGGCGAACGATCGGGGCAGCCACAGCGCGGTGTGCACGCCCGAAATCACCAGGGTGCCGACCAGCAGGCCGGTCATGCCCCAGAAGGTAAAGAACAGGAGAGGATACTTCTTCGGATCGTGGTGGGTGGCATGTGTCAGATAGCCGGCGAACTGGCGGTGGGAGCCGGCATGGCACTTGCCGCAGGTGCCGACGATGTTGTTGCGGCTGAGATGCGAGCGCGCATCGGAGACCGGCAGAATGTCGTGCGCGCCGTGACAGTCGTCGCACTTGGCGGTCTTCAGGTACCCCAGTTTAGAGACCTTGCCGTGGAACGTCTCGAAGTAGGCCTCGGTGATCTGCTTGTGGCAACTGCCGCACCGTTCCATGATATTCAGCCGGAAATCGGAGACGTCGGTACGCTGGATGCTGTGGGCGGAGTGGCAGTCGGCGCAGACCGGCAGCGGCTTTCCGGAGCGGGTGATTTTGGGGCTGTGGACGCTGGCGGTGAACAACTCGTAGATGCCGCGGTGGCATTTCGCGCAGGTCTCGGCGACGTTGGCACGGTTCACGCTGGAGCGCGGGTCGCGGCTGGGCAATTCGTGGTGGGGGGTGTGGCAGTCGGCGCAATTGGCGGTAACGGTCAGGCCGGATTGCAGAAGCCCCTTGCCGTGGATGCTCTCGCGGTAATGTTCCACGATCTGGTTCTGCTTGCCGGAGTAGCGAGCCGCGGCTTTCTGCCCGGTCTCGTGGCATTTCGCGCAGAGGGCTGGGACATTTCGCGAAAACGTGGGCGAGGCGGAATCGAGCTTGCCCAGGGTGCCATGGGGGCTGTGGCAGTTGCGGCAGAGGGGCGCATCGGGACTGCCTTGCGCGGCCAGGGTGCCGTGGGTGCTCTCTCGGTACTGGGCCACGGCCTTTTCGTGGCAGATGGAGCAATCCACCTTGCTCACCATGGTGCTGCAGGCTCTCACGTTGGACGGGGTTCCGCCGGTATGGCATTGCACGCAGGCGATGCGGGCATGGCGCGAGCCTCCCAATTCAGCCGCGCTGACGAACAGAGACGGGGATTGGCTGACGCCCGGCCCCTTGAGGGTAGGATTGGAGTGGCATCGCAGACAATCGCCGTTGGACATCCCCTGCGAGTAGTAAACCTTGCGGACTTTGTGAGGCTCATGGCAGTCGACGCACGCCGGGATCAGGTGCGGTTGCTTCTCCCACAACTCACCGCGGATCACCTGGCGGTGCACGGCCTCGATCTGCGCGTGGCACTTTGTGCAGGTCCTGGCAATGTTCTGTTTTGCAATAGAGGAGCGGGCATCCGTGTGGGGAAGCACGTTGTGCGAGCTATGGCAACTGGTACAGACTGCGGTAACCGTCAAGCCTTTGCGGAAGAGGCCAACACCATGAATACTGTCCTTGTAATTCTCCGTGATATTGGTTTGAGACATGACGCGCGTCTTGCTGACTTCGGAGTCTTCGCGGTGACAGCCGCCGCAGAGGCGCGGAACGTTGATGACAGAGACCGGCGACTTCAGGTTGGACGGGGGCAGGATGTCATGCGAGCCGTGGCAGAGCTTACAACCAGGGGCAAACGGGTCGTTCTGCGCTGCCTTCTTCCCGTGGATGCTGGCGGCATACTGGCTTTGCTCCTCACTGTGGCACAGGCCACAATCGACGCGGGCCAGTTTATCCGGATGCGGCACCTCTTTGATGTCGCTGTGGCAAGCCACGCAATCGAGGGCGGCATGGGGGGATGCCTTCAAGGCGGCGGCGTGGAAAGCTGGGGGCACTCCGGCCTGACGTCTCCCTGTGCGCGGGCCGGCATCATGGCAGCCCGCACAATCCTCGGAACGCACCTGCGCCGCCGGTTGGCCGCCGAGGACGGAGGTGAGCAGAGTCGTTATGGCAGCGAGCCGGAATAGGTTTACGGCCGTCATGGTGTGGTGTTTTTCAACAAAACGTACGACACGGAACCACAATACAGGACATAAAGACCTCTCAATCCTATACTGTGTAGAAATCTGCGTCAAGTTGTGAAAATATTCTGTTCAGAAATCCGATTTGGATGTACGCTCCTAATATGTTGAAGGGTTGTCGTGGTGTACCAGTTGTCATGGTGGTCGCCTGGAACCTGGCTGCCGGCGGCACTGCCGTGTGCCACGCCGGGGTGCCTGTGCCCGATGCGGAGCAGGTAGTCAGCGCGGACTTGAAGAAGCTTTACATGGCTGCCGCGGCGGCAGTTCCGCAGTCCCCGGCGCAGCAAAAGGTGATTCTGCAAATGGCCGAAAAGGCGTCGAACGGGAAGGAGTTGCTGCTGGTGATGAGGGCGGCAGTTGGCGCGTACCCTGCCGGCACCGGCTCGCAGGAACACCCCGCGGAGAGCCACGTGCGCTCTATGGTGACGGCCAAGATGATGGAGTTTGGCACACTGGACCAATTGATCGAGTACGCGACGCAGTACTCCGTCAACGCGGAGAGCGCGCGGGGGTTCGTCCAGCGTATGTTTCAACTTGCGGGTCAGAACTCCGACTCGCGGGTCTGGTACCGGATCAGAATAGCCGCTTCCCACTTAAAGGTGGGCGATCTGGAGCGGCAGGCGCAAGCCAGAGGAGACCGGCTGGCCGGCAAATAGCGCTGCTGGAGTCGCCTCGTCCGCCTGTTTCGCGCGCGGGCGGAATCCGCCAATATTCCTCGAATAGGCCGGATGTCACCATGTCCGGCACGTCCGCGCTCTCCCTCACCCTGACCCTACCACTACGTACCTGTCCGGATGCGGCGCCCGCCGCCTGACCGCATCGAGGCACGGCCCGCTCTCATCTTGCTAACTAACCGCCGCCAAGCCACGCAGTCTAAAGAACAGCCGGATGGATTGCAACGACTTAGGGTTGGTCACCAGGGCGCGAGCGGGCGGCACCGACGCGTTCCGGGTGCTGGTGGAGCGCTACAGCCGTCCTTTGTTCCGGCTGGCATATCGTATGACCGGCAACCAACAAGATGCGGAGGATGTGGTGCAGGACAGCTTCCTGCGGGCGTACAAGCAACTCGCCCGGTTCGACGAGCGGGCGAGCTTCGGGACCTGGCTGTATCGGATCGCCGTCAACTGCTCGCTCGATCTGGTGCGTTCTCGAAAGCGGCGCAATGAACTGATGGCCCCGGAGGATTCCCAGATGGACGACCCGATTCTCTCGCTCCCCGCGCGCGACCCCTCGCCGGACCGCATCGCCATGAGCGGTGAAGTTCGCGACCGCGTGGCCGAGGCCATGACCGACCTAAGCGCTTCGGAACGCACCGCGTTCGTATTGCGGCATTTCGAAGGCATGTGTATCGAAGACGTAAGCCGCGTGCTGGGCTGTCAGCCGGGCGCGGCCAAACACAGCGTATTCCGCGCGGTGCAGAAATTGAGAAGGGCTCTCGAGCCCTTGGTGAGTGCGGCAAGATGAACCACTTGAGTGAAGAACAACTGATTTTGCATTACTACGGCGAGAGCGACGATGCCGCCGCGGCCGGCGATGCGCTCGCCACCGAGCGGCACCTGGAAGAGTGCGGCGAGTGCCGCGCGCTCTACGTCTCGCTCCAGCGGGTGCTCAACGTGGTGGATGCCCTGCCGGTGCCGGAACGTTCCGCCGACTACGGCGCCGAGGTGTGGCAGCGCATCGAGCACCGCCTTGGGGCGCGGCGCAGTTGATGGGGACAGCCTTCGTGGCGGGCCGCTTCTACCCGCGGCACAACCAGCCCGCGCAGATGGCGGCGGCCGATGCGCAAGCCGGCGAGCGTGTCTTGTTGGTAGCGGTGGGCGATTATCTGGAACGCTCCCAGATGGTGCTCATCGAATTGACCAACGCCAACCCCAAAGGCTCCATGGATATCACCGCCGAGCAGGAACGCGCCGGCGACCTGGTTACCGAAACCCGCCTATACCGGCAGACCGCCGCGCGCACGGGGGATACAAGGATCACGGGCGTACTCGATGAACTGGAACGCGTGCTGGTGGATATTACCCACGCACCCTCCAACATGACGCCAGGTCAGTTGGAGGAACTGCGCCAACGGCTGGAGGCCGAAGGCATTCTCTTCAAGATTCGCGTGCTGGGCTCTAACGTCCGGAACCAGGAAGTCGCGGCCCCACCTCGCCAGACACTTTAGAAGGAAAAGAACATGAACTACTCTCGAACACCGACAACCGTTTGCACCCTGCTCGCCACGGCGCTTTTGGCCATCGCGCAGACGCCGACCCCACGGGCCGCCGCGCCCCCCGCGCCGCCCGCCGACGTCTGGGACCAGACTCCCACGCCGCGCACTGCTGTCCCGAAATGGTGAAAGAACAGGCGGAGCGCATGAAGTTCGACTACCAGGACCGAGTGTTCGCCAGCTCGGAGGCGATGCAGGCCGCCAAAGAGATGACCAGAGCCGCGCAGCTCGATAAGTTCAACTTCGCCTTCGCCCCGCAGAGCACTGGCATGGGCGGCATGCGCCCGCCCACACCGCCGGCGGCCCCCAGGGCAATCTCGCTCCGCGGCATGAGTGAGGACCACGTGTATGAGGCCGGCCAAAGGGCGCTGGATAGCCGCCAATGGGACCAGGCCGTGGGGTTCTTCGGCCGGGTGGTGGGGCCGAACAGTTCGCGGGCTGATGGAGCGCTCTACTGGAAGGCCTATGCGCTGGGCAGGCTGGGCCGGCGGGACGAAGCTACAGCGGCCATCGCCGAGTTGCGCAAATCTTTCGCCAGCAGCCGCTGGCTGGATGATGCGAAGGCGCTGGAACTGGAATTGAAGCAAGCCTCCGGACTGAGCGTT
Source organism: Candidatus Solibacter sp. (assembly GCA_026394025.1). Classification (GTDB taxonomy): domain Bacteria; phylum Acidobacteriota; class Terriglobia; order Bryobacterales; family Bryobacteraceae; genus Solibacter. The sequence goes on along the minus strand of JAPKZC010000460.1, from coordinate 5,693 downwards.
TCGCCGGAAGCGGAGAGCGACGAAGAACTGAAGCTGATGGCCATCAACGGGCTGATGCAGAGCGATGCGGAGCGAGCCATCCCGCTGCTAGAGGGCCTGCTGAAGGGCTCGGCGTCGCCCAAGGTGAAGCGCAACACGCTGTTCGTGCTGGCGCAGAGCAACTCGCCGAAGGCGCAGGCGCTGGTCCAGCAGATCGCGCGCGGCGGGGCCAATCCCGACTTGCAGTTGAAGGCGGTCAGCTACATGAACGAGCGGCGCAGCCCCAACAATCCGCAGATTCTGGCGGAGATCTACGCCTCCACAAACGATGTGGCGGTGAAGCGGGCCATTCTGCAAAGCTACGCCGGCATGCGCGAAAAGGATCGCCTGTTGCAGGTGGCGAAGACCGAGAAAACCCTGGAATTGCGCGAGGCCGCGATCAGCTATCTGGCAGGCAACAACGGCAATCCAGAACTGTGGCAGCTCTACCAGACCGAGACAACGCCCGAGGGTAAACGCCAACTGCTGCGGTACATGTTCTCCAACGGCAACAGCGAGAAGTTGCTCGAAGTGGTCCGCAACGAGAAGGACCCCCAGGTGCGCACCGCCGCGGTGCGCGCGCTGGTCTCGCAGAAGACCGGGGTCACCGCCGACACCATGGTTTCGCTCTACAACGCGGAACAGGATTCGCAGATCAAGCAGAGCATTCTGGATGGCCTCTACTCGCAGCGCAACGCCAAGGCGCTTGTGGATATCGCCCGCGGGGAGAAGGACACCAAGCTGAAGCTCAGGATCGTCGAACGCCTCTCCAATATGAAGTCCAAGGAAGCCAGCGACTACCTTGAGGAGTTGCTGAAAAAATGAGACCCATACTCTGGCTCGTGGCGGCAGCGATGCCGCTCGGGGCGCAGCCCAAACTGCTGATCAACGCCAAGTTGGACACGCGGAACGCGGCGGCCGGCCTGGAGCAGACGTTCCGGCCGCTGGTGACCGCGCAGCCGCAGCCGGCTTGGATCGCATACAGCGTGCCGTCCAGCAGCGTGAACCTGGGGTGCGACTACGTGCGCGACGGCTGGAGCCAGCCCGGCGTGATCCACCTGGAACCGCCAGATCACGCGGCGATCCTCTTCCGCGTGGATAACGGAGCCGTGGAGCGCATCCGCACACTGTCCCCCGATTGCGAGATTGACGCGGGCAACCTGCCCGTGCACTGGCTGGCCGACGTGAAGCCCGCTGAAAGCGTGGCCTTGCTGGACACCTTCGCCGCGCAGCGCGAGCGCTTCATGGACGGCGCCATGTCCGCCATCGCCTCCCATGCCGACCCCGCGGCGGATGCGGCGTTGCAACGCTACCTCGCTCCCACGCAGCCGGAATCCATACGCCTGCGGGTGGTGAGTTGGTTCGGCCCGATGCGCGGGCGCCGCGGCTTCGAGGTGCTCAAGAACCTGATCGCCAGCGACCCCAACGACCGCGTCCGCGAACGCGCCATCTCGACCCTGGCCAACAGCAAAGAGCCCGAAGCACTCGACCTGTTGACGGCCACGGCGCGCAAAGATCCGAGTCCCCGCATGCGCATGCAGGCCCTTTCGGCGCTGAATCGCCATTCCGGCGCGAAGGTGCTCGGCACGTTCAGGGAGGCCATCGAGAGCGATCCAGAACTACAGGTGAAACGCCGGGCGGTCAGCGCCCTGCAATCCATGCCCGACGGCGAAGGCATTCCGCTGTTGATCCAACTGGCGAAAGCCAGCCGCGACAACGAGGTACGTAAACAGGCGATGAGCTCGCTTGGCCAATCCCGCGACGGCCGCGCAGTCACCTTCTTCGAGGACGTTCTGAAGAAGTGAGTCCGAACTGCGCCCGGACGGGCAGGCCATGAGGCCTGTCCTACAGCCTCGGTGTCAGGTAGCTGTAGGCGGTGTAGCGCAGCTCGCTCCAGGCAGATTCCTGCAACGGGTATCCGGGATAAAGAGGGATGTCCACAGGGTTGAATCTAACCTTCACGCGGATGGAGGAGCGCCGCTTCGTCAACTCCAGCGGAAGCAGGAATTCGTCGTCGCGAAAGCGGCGGTTCGACGTCTGCACAACGTGCAGCGCCGCACCGAGTTCGCCGCGCGGGCTGGAAAACACGCAGGTATTCGAACCCGCGAGGTACCACGCACCCGCTGGCTTCCATTCCTTGCCCATTGCCACGAAGACCTCCGCGCGCTGATTGGGGAAACGGTAGTCCAATTTGCGGCGGAGCATCACACCGAGATTCCTGGGGTCGATCTTCAGGGTGAATTCCGAAGCCGTCTTCGTGGTCCGGCCGCGATCGGTTTCGGCCGGATAGATCTCCTTGTCCCCGATGGTGTCCGGTCCCCATTCGTAGCGGGAGTGGATCTCGTAGGGCTCGCTGGCATCCGGCGATCGATATCGATGGGTGCGCTCGCTGGCTGCGTCGCCGATACGGAGTTCATCGGTCTGCACCAGGGACGCGGCGGGCAGCCCATACCAATAGGTCACGGTTTCGTAGTGCTCCTTCGATTCGTTGGTGCCGCCGTGCTCCAGGCGGATCACGGCGTTCTTTCCGAATGGCATCATGTCGGCCAGCAGGAAGCGGTACGCGGATTCCACTTTGTCTTCGGCGCTTACCGCATCCTTGGCACTCTTCGCTCCCACCGGGTGGCCGGCGAAGGGCAGGGTCATGTTCAAGCCGCCCCAGTAGTCGCCGCCGCCGCCCCATTCCTCGGTGCCGGTGCCGTAGGCCTGTGGGGTGCGGCTGTCGTCGAAGAAGAAGCGCGGATCGCCCTCCAGGGTATTCAGCACGGCGTCGTGGGAAAAGATGAAGGAGGTGCCGATGAACTGGCCGCTCCAGTTACCGCCGCCTTCGGTTTGGCGCGTGTCGAGGAGGACGAGGTCCTTGCCCAACTCGGGCGACGGGTGGTCGCGGTAGGTGGCGTGCAGATAGCCAGCCTGATTCGGCGGGTCCTTAAAGGGAACTGTGCCGACCCGCCACTGCACATCGCCGGTCGCCGGGCCGGCCAACTCGATGCGTGCCGAACGGAAGAAAGGCATGGGCAGGTAACAGCTCAAGTAGACACGGTCGCTGGTGTAGCGCACGGTCATCGGGAAGCTCTTGACCAAGTACTCGCGATTGTCGCGATTGTAGAGCAAGCCCGCGCCGAAGAAGCGCGCCACCGGCGCGTCCACGGATGGGGCGGAGCGATCATCCCAGGCGATAAGCAGGCGGGTCTGCGAGAATGCGAGGGCCTGGCCGCGGGGGACGGAAAATTCGAGGCGGCGGATTGTGGCAGGGCCGCGCCCGCTCCATACCGTGCCGCTTCCGCCCTGGACGGTACCCGAGGCCTCCCGCATGCCCGCGGGCGCGAGGTCCGAACCGGCGCGCGCGATGAGATCGAGTACTTCACGGCCGGGGGATTCCTCATGCCACGCCGTGATGGGGCGGGTGAGTGGTGTCCCCTTCACGAACTGGTGATAGATGTAGTAGCCCGTGCCGTAAAACGTGCGCGAATAGGCCATCCGGAGATGTTTCTCGAAGCCGATGGGCACCCAGGAAAGATCGCCGCCTTTGGTATCGGCCCATGTCCAGGCAAGCGGTTTGGGAAATGCGGACTCGGGCTGAAAGACGGAGTTCGCAGCGGGATGTTCCGGGTCGGCCGTGCTGGTCTCGCGCACAATATGATCCGTGCCATCCACTTCGTAATGCCACGGGCTGCCGTGCCAGTGGTTGTAGCGGACGAAATAAAGTTGGCCCGGCCCCTCCACGTCCAGGGTGACGTTGCGGTCTTCGCCCAGTTGATACAGGAAGTGCGAGGCATCGGCGCGTTCGTTGCCGCCCGCGCGATCGTAGGTGCTGCGCATGTACGCCCGCCCGCCGATGCGCTGGTAAGGCCAGCGATCCCACATGCGGTAGGCGTCCAGGCCCACCGGAATCTGGGCGGAGGCGATAGCGGGCAGGGCCAGAATCGGAAGGGCAAGGAGACCCATCCTGCTATGGGCGTACATGGACCTTGACTCCCGATAGCGCGCCCGCGCCGCGGTACACACGTTGGGTGGCCTTCACGAAATCCGTGAGCCTGGCGTTATAGATGTCCACGAACTTCTGCGGATTGCGGTCCACCAGGGGGAACCACGAACTCTGTACCTGCACCATGATGCGATGCCCGCGGCGGAAGCAGTGGCCGATATCGGGCATCACCCACTCCACCTTTTCCATTTTGCCCGGGGTGAACGGTTCGGGCTTGGAGAAGCTGTTGCGGAACTTGCCGCGCATGGGTTCACCGCGCACCAGTTGCTGGTAGCCGCCCATGTGGACACCGGTGGGATTCGGGTCGGGGTTGGGATAGTCTTCGGGGTATACGTCGATCAGCTTGACGACCCAATCGGAATCCGTGCCGCTGGTGGAAACGAATAGCGACGCGGTCAGGGGACCGGCCAGCGTGACATCGCCTTCCAGCACTTCAGTCTGGTAGGTGAGTACGTCGGTGCGGGTGGAGGCGAAGCGCTGGTCCTCCACCATGTGTTCTCTCGTCATCCCCGGACCCTGCCCGCCGATGTAGGGCACGGGCTTGGCGGGGTCGCTGATGTACTCGTCGAACGGGGCACCAGCATCCTTGGGCGGGTCGAAGCTCAGGCGGCCATCGGCTTGAAGGTGGAGCATCTTCTGCTGAACGTCTTTCGGCGGCCAGGCATCCTCCCTGCGCCACTGGTTGGTGCCGGTCTCGAAGACGAAGGCCTCGGGCAGTTTGGGATCGTCCTTACCTTTCAGCCAGTGGTTGAAGAACGGGAACTCGATCTCGTCGCGATAGAACACCGCGGTCTTGGAAGCGAACTGCGCGCGCCCCAGCGAATCGCCATCGCTGCGCGCCCAACCGCCGTGAAACCACGGACCCATGACCAGCATGTTGTTGGCGCCGGGGCTGTTCTTCTCAATCTCCTTGTAGGTATTGAGCGCGCCGAAGAGGTCCTCGGCATCGAACCAGCCGCCCACGGTCATGACGGCGGGCTTGATGTTCTTGAGGTGCCGGCGCAGGTCGCGCGCCTGCCAGAATTCGTCGTAGGTGGCGTGCTGCGTCATCTCCGTCCAGAAGGGGACGTCGTTCTTGAAGAACTTCTCATTCACGTTGGAAAGCGGCCCGAGCCCGAGGAAGAAGCTGTATCCGTCCTGCTGGGTGAGTGAGAACGTTTGCGGTCCGGCCGGCGGCAGCGTGGGCACGGGACGCGGATGGCCGAAGAACGTGAAGAAGCGGAACATGTGCGGCAGGTAGAGGGTGCCGTTGTGATGAAAATCGTCGCCGATGAACCAATCGGCGATGGGCGCCTGTGGGGATGCGGCTTTGAGCGCGGGGTGGGCGTCGATGATTCCCGCCGCTGTATAGAAACCCGGATACGAGATGCCCCACATGCCGACGCTGCCGTTGTGGTTGGGGATGTGGCGGGTCAGCCACTCGATGGTGTCGTAAGCATCAGTGCTTTCGTCGGTATCCTGTGGCCCGCGTTTGACGGTTCGATGCGGCGTCATGTTGACGAAATCGCCCTCCGACAGGTAGCACCCGCGCACGTCCTGGTAGACGAAGATGAACTGGCCGCGCGCGAACTTCTCCGACGGGCCGAGGGAGGTCTTGTAGTTCTCCACGCCGTAGGGGCCCACGCTGTATGGCGTGCGGGTCAGCATGATGGGGTACGCCTGGTTTGTGTCCTTGGGAGCGTAGACG
>JAPKZC010000325.1:10634-13100 GCA_026394025.1 Candidatus Solibacter sp. | reverse complement strand
CACCAGCGATCTGCCGCGCGGCGCTGGTATAGAGATGGACGGCACGGTGCTGGCCTTCAGCGCGACGGTGGCGGTATTGACCGGACTGGTATTCGGCTCCGTGCCGGTGTATCACTTGATGCGGCGAGATCTCAACGCGGTTTTCCGCTCCACCGAGCGAACCGGCACCACCGAGAAGCGAGCCCTGTGGACGCGATCGGCGCTGGTGGTGTGTCAGGTGTCCCTGGCGTTTGTCCTGCTGATTGGAAGCGGACTGCTAACCCTGAGTTTCGCGCGACTGCTGGCGGTAGACCCCGGCTTCCAGGCGCAGAATGTGCTGGCGGCGCGGTTCTCGCTGCCGCGGGCGCGCTACAAGGAAGATGCGCAGGTGGGCAATTTCGTGGGCGGACTGCTGGAACGCGTGCGCGCCATTCCCGGAGTTCGAGAGGCGGGCGCCACCGACGCCCTGCCCTTCGGCGGCAACAACAATTCCAGCGTCTTGGCGGTGGAGGGCTACGATCCGGCCACCGGCGAACTGCCGCCGGTACCGCGCTGGAGCACCGTTGACGCGGGCTACCTGGCGGCGATGAAGATTCCGTTGCTCGCGGGGCGCTACTTCCGCGAGGGCGACGGCAACGAAACGCAGAAGGTGGCGATCGTGGACGAGTTCCTGGCGCGGAAATACTGGCCCCAGGGCAAGGCGGTGGGTGGCCATATCCGGCGCGGCATTGGGGACAAGGGCAAGCCCTATACGGTTGTCGGCGTGGTGGGCTGCGTCAAGAGCGAGGATATGGCGGACCCGAGCCGGCGCGGCGAGGTGTACTGGAATTACAAGCAGTCGCCTTCGCGCGGCATGCACATCGTGGTCAAGACGGCGGCAATCGATACGCAAGCCGTGGCGGAGGTTCGCGCCGCGCTGCGCCAGGCAGACCCCGAAGTGCCGCTGTGCGACGTGAAGACCATGCCGGAGCGGGTGTCGCGGTCTGTGCGCGACCGCAAGGCGGCGATGGTGATCTGCCTCGCATTCGCCCTGCTGGCGCTGGCGCTTTCGGCGATCGGCATTTACGGCGTGCTGGCGTACACGGTGACCCAGCGCACGCGCGAGTTCGGCATCCGCATGGCGCTGGGCGCGAGCGCGGGCGACGTGGTGGGAATGGTGATGCGGTATGGGCTGCGGTTGGCGGCGATCGGCCTTACATTCGGCGTAGCGGGCGCGCTGGCCATCACTCGGCTGATGTCCACTATGCTATACGGGGTCCGGCCGACCGACCCGCTGGTGTTCGGCAGCGTGGCGGTGGCGCTGATGGCGGTGGCCGTGGCGGCGTCGGTGGTGCCTTCGGTGCGCATCTCGCGCATCCGGCCGGCCAACGCGCTACGCTACGAATAGCGAAGCCACGCCCTTACGGCCGCAGCTCCGATCCGAGCCGCGACCGTGGGGGAGCGGTTTCCCGGTCCCGGCCGAATTTGGGGGATTCCTCCAGTCTTAGCGCCCCGTGAAAATCCAGCGCGTCGGCGGACAGATCGTAACTGCCCGCGAGTTCCACGTCGGCGCCATCCACGCCGAAGGTAAGTTCGTGGAAAGTAATCACGCTGTCGTCGAGTTCAAAGCGGCCCCTCATGCGCGACACCACCTCGTCGATCTCCTGGTTCTTCGGCTGTCCCTGTCCGCGGCGGCTGAGGCTGTCGATCTGGTCTTGAATGGTGGATTTCAGAAAGTGGGCTTCGGTGATATCGAAGCGTCCATCGAGCCGCAGCTTGTCCTTCACCTTGCCATCCAGGTTTGGAAGCTCGAGCGTGGTCTTGAGATTGAGCTTGCCCTCCATGAAGGGCTCGCCCTTCATGGCCAGACGCAAGACGTCCGGCATTTGCCCCCGCGGCATGTTCACGTCAAGCTTGATGGAACGGTGACGGTCGCCTTCGTTCTTGAAGACCGCGCCGCTGGTGGTGAAGTGCGTGGCGCCAAGCGTGGCGGTCACGGGCTTGAGGATGACGTTTCCGTTGGTGCCATCCACCAGCACCTCGAACTTCGTGCGCAGTGGGACGGGGTTGCCGGAGCGCTTGAGCCGGAAATCCGGCACGTAGGCTTCGCCGCGCGCGGTGATGGAGTTCAGTTCCCCTTCAAAGCGCCCTGTCGACTGCAATATGCCGGCCACGACGGAAAAGACACCCAGGTCCGCGCGGTCGAACGTGTAATCTCCATCTAGAGGAGTGTCGCCCGGCTCGCCAGCGTGCCACGGGCCGAAGGAGCCGAAGCTGTGGATCTCGCCCGGCGGCTTGGGGTTCGTCAGCATGGCGTCGTACTTCATGGCCACGCCGGCGCCCGCCGATTGCAGCTTGAGATCGTGGATTTCGAAGCGGAGCGGCTTCTTGGAACTGTCCTTGGGCCACATGACCAGAGCGGCCTTTTTCACGTTCAGGCGATCGATGATCACCGAGGGTTTGGACTCGGCCTCGCGGTCAGCCGCTTCGGCGGCGGACTCGTCGGCC
>JAPKZC010000325.1:9176-10622 GCA_026394025.1 Candidatus Solibacter sp. | reverse complement strand
CCAGCGCGCCGATGTCGATTCCGGTGGTGAACTTCTGGATGGCGAAAAATGGCGGCGCATCGGGACGGCCCCGCATCCGCATGACGACGCCTTCGCCTTCCACGGTGGCGATGGTGCCGCGACCCTGAGTGAACAACATGCGCAGGGGCGAGAGCCTCGGCAGGCGCACGCGCAGAGACGCAATCCGCACGTCGGCTTGGAATCTGGTGCGCAGATATTGCTCGGCCTGCTGCCGGATGTACGGCTCGATGCGGCGGCTCAGGATGGAGCCTGCGATGATCAGCCCGATCAGGACGACAATCACCGCCGCTCCAAAACCGGCGACATATCTCTCTCGGCGCGACATTACAGGACGAGAGGGGCACGGCGAGTGCCGATGTGCGATTACACACGAGAGGAGCTACTGCTTCACGCCGGCAAAGCGCTCGGTGCGAATCACGCCGGAGCCCTCGCGGATGACCACCAGTTGGCCGGCAGCCACTTCGGCGATCTTCTCGACCGCTCCGTTGGGCCAGCGAATCTCCAGGCTGGCGGTGGCCGCGGAGCCGAGCCCGAAATGCAGGCGGCGGTCGTTGACGGAGAGATAGGAAGACTGCGCCAGCACTGCCTGCACCTGCCGGCGCCCCCCGTAGACAGCCCCCACCTGGGCGCCAATCGCACTGCGGTTGGAGGCGACGCCGATCAGCAGGACCTTCAGCCAGTGATTGGTCCCGCTGACATCGTTGCGCAGCAGCGACGGGGGCTCGTTCAGATTCACTACCAGGATGTCGATATCGCCGTCGTTGTCGAAATCGCCGAAAGCCACTCCCCGGCTGCAATGCGTCTCGGCGATGCCGGGCCCCGCGAGGTCGCGCAGTTCTTCGAATTTGCCCTCTCCCAGATTACGAAAGATCACGCTGGGCGTCTTATAGGGAGCATCGGGCGACTTCCGCTCCACTTCGGGATAGACCATGCCGGTGGTGAAGAAGAGGTCGGGAAGGCCGTCGTTGTCCAGGTCCACTACGCCCGCGCCCCAACAGACGTACCGGGTTTCCACCCCGAGGCCCGCGCGGATGGTCACGTCGCGGAAATAGCCTTTCCCGTTGTTGCGGTAGAGGGCGTTGGTGTCGCCACGAAAGTGGGTCTTGAAGATATCCAGATAACCATCCGTGTCGAAATCACCAATGGCCATGCCCATGCCCGCCTGTTCCTGGCCGTCCTCGCTCAGCGACACGCCGCTTTCCAGACCCTGCTCGGAGAAGGTGCCGTCGCGGTTGTTATGGAAGAGCAGGCTGGGCGAGGTGTCGCAGGCCAGGTAGATATCCGGCCAGCCGTCGCCGTCGAAATCGGCCGCTGCCGCGGTGAGGGCATAGCCAGGCTTCACGGCGGAGATGCCGGATTGACGGCTCACGTCGGTGAAGGTGCCGTCGCCGTTGTTGTGGTAGAGGCGGCAACCCTCCTGCGGCA
>JAPKZC010000325.1:638-9146 GCA_026394025.1 Candidatus Solibacter sp. | reverse complement strand
GGGTCTTTGCCACGCACGGGCACCTTCTCCTGGTCGAACACCAGGTAATGCGAAACGAACAGATCGAGGCGGCCATCGCGATCGTAGTCGATCCACGTGCAACCGGTGCCGTAGCGAATTCCCGGGTGAATCAGCCCGGCCTTGGCGGTCACGTCGGTGAAGGTGCCGTCGCCGTTGTTGTGAAACAGCAGGTTCTGGCCCCAGCACGTGATGAAGATATCGTCGTAACCGTCGTTGTCATAATCGGCCACGGTGATTCCGGTGGCCCACACGCTCTGTCCCAATCCGGATTTCCCGGTGACGTCGGCAAACGTGCCGTCGCGATTGTTGCGATACAGCCGGATGATGGCTCCCGCCGGTGTGGATTCGAGGCGGCGCCCGGTGAGCAGCACGACGTCCTGCCAGCCATCGTTGTCGTAATCGAGGAAGGCCGCACCGCAGCCCATGGATTCCACGACGTAATCGTTGTGGTCCGGGCTGCCGTAGATCACCGGCGAGCGCAGTCCCGCCGGCTCTGCCACGTTGACGAAACGCGCGTTCCAGGGGCGCCCCGACGGCTTGCCGAATGGCACGGGCTTGACCCCGCGGGACGCCATGCCGCCGTATTGTTGGGCCCGGCCGGGTAGGCCGGTGAGGGCGAGCAGCGACAAGGCTTGCCGGCGCGTCATGAGGTCTAGGATAGCGCGGATGAGAATTTCGGGTTGTTCCCCGCGCGAGTGGCAGTTCTCGGCTTTTCGCTTTTGCGGCCTGGCTCCGATGATCGGATATCGCTCGGGCGACTCTTTCATATTGTCTGGCTAGATCGCGATTTCAACTTATACGATCATGGTTGAGCGGGCGGTTATGGCGGCAACGCAACTTTTGGGACACTACCGGGAACGGGCCAAGGCTACTGCCCGGCGGAACCCGGATTGAGCGCATACCGCAGCGCCCGTTTGCGCTCTTCGGAGCCCGCGAACAGGTTCTCGGGAAACTTCCGGTAGGAGAGCATCTGGTTGTAGATGGCGCCTTCCCGGCTCACGTTGAGCGCCAGGCCGGCCATATATTGGAGCCGCAGATTGCCGTCGCGATTGATCTCCGCCCCCGCCAGCCACGGGCGCAGATCGGGCTCCTGTCCGGCGTAGGTCGCCAGCAACTGCACCACGCTGCCGAAACCCACGTCATGCAGACTGCCCGCCAGGCGCACGCCTTCGGGCCGATCCAACCGCGCCTGCATCGCGTCCACGTCTATCCTGGCCGGATCCACCTGCCCCATCAAGACGAGGTCGTACCCACCGCCCGAAATATCGTTGCCCCAGATGGTGCCGTTGGGGAACGCGTCGAAGAAGGTCGCGATCTCGCTCTTCACGGTCTCCGGATCGCTCTCATAGAGCGGCACCCACTGCGTGATCACGCCACCCGGATTGAGGTGCTGCTTGACCAGTTCGAAGTACTCCTTGGAATACAGGGTGGCGCTGCCCTTCACCCAGGGGTGGATCGGGTCGCTGGTGATGATGTCGAACTTTTCCGTGGTGGTCAGCACGAAGTGGCGCGCGTCGTCGAAGATCATTTTGGTGCGCGGATCCTTCACCACGAAGTAGTTCTGTGCACCAAAGTACTTGGTGGCGGTGGGAGGTATCAGCGGCTCCATCTCGCAGATCACGATGCGCTTGATTTCGGGATGCACCACGAACGATCCCGCCGTGACGCCCGCGCCGAAACCCACGATCAGCACCGATTTCGGGTCCTTGTGGGTCAACGCCGGCAGGTGCCCCAGCATGCGTTGCAGGCGCATGTCGTAGGATTCCGTCGACGCCTCCACCTTGCCGCTCACATGGAATTGGATGGCGCCATCGTCCCACCTGGTGATCGCAATCGAGGAGTTGATGCCCTCTCCGGTGTACAGCACCTCGGAGCGGCCGATTGACGTCATCATGCGCCGCCCGTAGGCGATCAGATTGCCCGGCACCGGTGAAACGGTCTGCGCCAGCAGCAGCGCGATCACCGCCGCCGCGCCCGTGGCCAGCGCATTGGCGATACGGAACGGCCGCAACCGCGGGACCAGCATCAGCAATCCGCTGGATCAGGATCGTGCTGGCGCCCAGCGCGCCCAAGATCGCGCCGCCGGTGTTGGCAGCGTAGATGCCGCCCACCAGGCGGCCCGGGTCGCCTTCTTCGCTCGCGGCTGCCGCCAGGGCCAGCGGAAAGCTCGCGCCCCAGAGCAGCGCCGCCGGCAGCAGCGCCCACAAACAGCGCACCATGTCGATCTGGAAGGTGTACCACGGGCTGGTGGACAGCAGCGGATTGATCGGCCAGTAGGGCAGCGAGTGCGACAGCATGTATGCGGTCCAGGCCACCGCCCCGGCCAGCAGCATCTGGCTCCAGCCGAGCAGCGCCTTGGGCTGGCGCGCGGTGCGCGCCAGCACGGAGCCGCCCGTGCTGCCGAGGCCAATGCCCACCAGGAACACCGCCAGGATGATGGAGAAGGTGTAGACCGTGGCGCCGAGCATCAGCCCGAGCAGGCGCGTCCAGATCACTTCGGCGCCGAGCGCGGTCGCGCCGGATAGCGCGATGGTCAGGTAGACCGGCCACGCTCCGGCCGCAATCGCCGGCTTGGCATCGTCGGCCACCGTATGTTCCGGAGCCCGTTTGGCCAGGGAGAAACTCACCAGCCCCACGGTGGCATTGATGGCCGCCGCCACGAACGTGGCCGTGGCCATATCGAACACGCGCAGCAGGTAGAAGCCGGCCAGCAGACAGCCGAGCACCGCGCCCACCGTGTTCGCGCCGTAGAGCAACCCGAGGGTGCCGACGCCTTCCGGCGACGCCTTGACCCAGCGCGACGCCGCCGGCAGGGACGCGCCCATCAGGAACGTGGGCGGCAACAGGCAGAGCCCGCTCACCAGCGCGCGCAGCAGGATGGCCGGCATCCCGTGCCCCACGGCGGACGTGTACACCGAATCCACCAGCGGCATCAGGAACAGCACCAGAATCCCGCAGGCGGCGATGCCGAGTTCCAGTTTTCCGTATACGCGCAGCGGATGCTGGCCACCCAGCTTCAGCCGCGGCAGCAGGAGACTCCCCAGGCAGAGCCCGCCCATAAAAGTCGCCAGCAGCACACCCAGCGAAACCGCGCTGGACCCGATCACCAGTTGCAGCAACTGGTACCAGACTATTTCATAGGTCAGCGCGGAGCACCCGCTGCCGGCGAACAGCAGCAGGAGCAAGGGCAAATGACGGCGCGCACCGCCGCTCAATGCGGGTGGAAGTGGGTTCTGTGGGGCCAAGTCGCATGATACATCACCTTGACCGTCTGAAGCCCGCCGGCCCGCTCTTACGCAGCAGTCACGTTAGAAGAGCACCTTCAGACCGAACTGGATCACCCGAGGCCAGGCGAATTCCCCCGTCACCGTTCCGAAGGCCGAACTGGTCGGACTCGTGTTGGTGCTCCCCAAAGTAAATTGAGGGTGATTCAGGAAGTTGATCGCCTCGGCCCGGAACTGGAGCCTCAACCTCTCCTTGATCTGCGTGTTCTTGATCACCGAAAGGTCGATGTTGTTCGGCCCGTCGGACCGAATGCCGCTGAAGCGGCTGGAAAGCGTTCGGACATTCCAGGAGAGCTGCCTCGCGGTGGCGCGGTCGAAGCCCGCGTCGATGTTGAACCACCGGCTCACGGTCCGTTGGTCTTTGGGGAGCGGGATGTCTTTCAGGTTTCCCGTGAAGATGGCGTTGCCGAAGCCGAGCGCCCCTCCGCTCTGCAAGGTGTATATGCCCTGAATCTGCCAGCCGCTGACCAACCTGGAGGCTACCTTGTTGGTGGATCCCAGCAATGGCTTCCCCGGGCCAAACGGCAACTCGTAGAGCCCTGTCAGCGCCAGGCGATGGGTGCGGTCCTGGCTGGAAATGACTTCCTCCGGCCTGGTGTCGAAGGAATTCAGGTACGATACCGCTTCCATCATCTTCGACCACGTGTAGGACATCCCCGCGTTCAGCCCGGCCGCGAAGCGCCGCTCAAAGCGCACCTGCATTGAGTGATACCAGGAATAGCCTTCGTTCTGATTGGCGCCCAGACCGGTGAATTGCGGGTAGGGCTTGAGTAACTGGTTGCGCGCCACGGTAGTGGCGGACAAACCGGTCTTGGGCAGCAAGGGGTAGAACGGGTTATTCACCTGCGCGCTCATCAGGTCGATGGCCGCCTGATCGCGGAAGGGCGAGGTGCTGTAATACTGCCGCGGCACCGGGTTGAGATCCCTGCCGATCAGCAGCCGGGTGCCTCGATTCCCCACGTAGGACACTTCCACTAGGTGGTTCTTCGGCAACTGGCGTTGCACCATGAGTTGCCAGCGCTGCATGTAGGAGGGGGTCGTGTTTTCATCGAAGAAACTGATACCTTGACCGAGGCTGGTAGCCAGTCCGCCCGCGGCCTTCAGTGGGGGCAGGAAACCACCGGGGAACGGATTGCTCAAGTTCGCGATGTAGCTTTGGCCGTTGTCCGTCGAGGTCACGAGGTCTGTGTTTTGTGTGAAGCCGATCTGGTTGACGTGCGTGGATACCACTCCGAGGGCATCGTAGAAGATCCCGTAGCCGCCGCGCAGGACGGTCTTCGGCGTGATGGAGTAAGCGAACCCGAAGCGCGGCATGATGAAGTTCTGGCTGGTCTTCCAGAGAGTCCTCGGCAGCCCGTTCGCGCCCGCGAAGGTCAGCCCGCCCAGCACGTTGAACTGGCTCGCCGGTAACTGCGGGATCGGGTTCAGCGCATAATTTGCCTTGGCCTGGGCCTGGATCGGGCTGGCCGCAGCGGCGTCGAAACCCCTGATGCTGCGGTCGAACCGTTCGGTCACCGGCGACGGCCGCTCCCACCGCAGCCCGAGGCTGAGAGTGAGCTTCTGGTTGACCTTCCAATCGTCCTGGAAGAAAACCGCCGGAACCTTGGATTGCTCCGCATAACTGTCGTTGATCGGGAAGTTGCCGCTGCCCGGCAGCCCGTAGAGGAAACCGGCGAAGCTCTGTCCCATCTGGGAAGGCGACGTGGGGGAGTTATCGAGCGGGCCGCGCGTCCAGGTGGCATCGAAGTTGAAATTGCCCGACGAATTGCCCAGGTTGAACGTATTGTTCCGATAGATACGATACGCGAACCCGTACCGCAGCGTGTGCGACCCAAGGATGGTGGTGGCATTGGCCGCCCATTCGTGAATGTCCGTGGCCGTGTTGTTCCGGCTGTTGACACCTCCCAGGCTGGAGTAACTGGAGACCGCGATATTCGGCAGCTTCAGCGCGCGCGGGTCCACCGCGTTGATCTGGTTGATGAAGGCGGACGAGAACCCCGCTCCCGCCAGATCCCAACCCGCCTGAAACGGCGTGTACCCGGTGATGAAGCGCGTCAACGTGTACCGTGTGTTGAGGAAAAACCGGGGAGAGAACACGTGCACGTCATCGAACGCGAAGCCCTTGTTGTAGCGGTAGAAGTTGTCACCGACGGCGTTGTTGTGGCGGACATTCTCAGGCCGCTGAAGGTCGGTGAAATTCACCCGCACATAGAACCGTTGCGCTTGGCTCAGGTTGTGATCGATGCGGACAATGTGGTTCCAGTAGGTGTCCTGCGCATTCTTGCCTTTCTGGTAGTTGTTGGTCCCGTCGGCCGTCCCAGCCTGGTTAGGAAGATCCCACAAGGCGGCGATCTTCGCCGACGCCGGATTGATCCGGTTGGCCGGGACGATGTTGCCCGGAAGCGGTTGCCGGCTGAATCGCCCGCTCCCCGCCGGCGCAATGGAGTAAGGGTCGTAAATCTGGTAGTTCGCTCCTAGGGCCAGAAGATTGGAGAAATCTCCCGTTCTTTGTGCCGCCGTCGGTACCGCCTCCACCACCCACGGCGACGGGTCGAAGCTCCAGATCCCTTCATAGCCGTACATGAAGAACGTCTTGTTGTGGCCGTCGTAGACCTTCGGGATGACCAGCGGGCCGCTCACGCTGCCGCCCCATCGGTACAGCCGGAACTGCGGTTTGCCCACCGCCAGCCGGAAGTACTTGTTGGCGTTCAGCACCGGGTTCTGCATGAAGTAATACACCTGCCCGTGCACGTCGTTGGCGCCGGATTTCAAGCTCATGTTGATGGCCGCGCCGCCCATGAAACCGGAGCCGGCATCGAACGTAACACCCTGCACCTTAAACTCGTCCACCACGCCCGGAGGCGGCGAGTAGGCAACCTGCGTCCCCTGCATGTTGGGCGCACCATCCATCATGAACTGGTTGCTGCCGCTTCGCGTCCCGTCGATCGACATGGTTGACGGCGATCCGGTGTCGAAGGGACGCACGTAACCGGCCGATTCGGGAGTGAACGTCACCCCCGGCGCCAACGTAGCCATGACCAGCACCATGCCGTCTTTCAGCGGCAGTTCGAGGATGGTCCGGGATTCGACCACTTGTCCCATGGAGGCCGTCGACGTGTCCAGCATGGGTGACTCGGCGCTCACGTTTACGGTCTGCGTGGCCTCACCGAGTTCCAGCACCACGTTGATCGAAACCTGGTCGTTGACCCGCACCACGATTCCCTTGCGGGAGTACATCTTGAAACCCGCGTGCTCCACCGTGATGGTATACGGGCCGGGGATCAGGAACGGAATCAGGAAATCGCCGCTCTCGTTGGTGGTGGAGGAGAAACGCACGCCGGTGGCGGCGTTGACCGCTTCCACCTTGGCGGTGGCGATCACCGCGGTTGAGGGATCGCTGACGCGCCCTAGAAGGGTGCCTCGCGCTTCCTGGCCTTGCAGCGGCAGGGTGGCGCAGCAAAGCGCAACACTGGTCAGCCAAAACGCTCTGTAAACTCTCACTTGGAGCCTCCTGTGCTTGGTTCGCGAAGTTAGTAACTTGCATCCCGGACTTACACCGTTTCGCAAGTACGGTCTCGTATTTCGAGAAACCGCTCCCTCACGGTCGCGGCTCCGATCAGAGCCGCGCGCGTTAGCAAGCGGTTTCCCGTTGGTCAAGAGCTGCGTTCTTCCGGCTTACGGGAAGTAACGGAATCCATGGGTCAAGGCGCGGCGCGTAACGGTTTTCCGGGCCGCGCCCGTAAAGAAGTGCCATGCCGGCACCTGTCGAAAAACGAGGTCCGTCGGGCCGGTCCTACTTCTTCTGCCAGACCGGATTTGTGTGGATCGGTTTGTCGCTGGGCGGCGGCGGCGGGTTGACCCCCTCCACCGTGAAATCGCGCGGCCGTTTGGCGTTGTCGAAGATCTTCATGCGCTTGATTTCGTCGTCCAGATAGATCCAGCGCGCAATTTCCGCCACCTGCTCCGCCTTCGCCCGCGGCACCACGGCCACGCCGTCGTTGTCGCCCACGATGATATCGCCCGGCATCACCAGCACCTGGCCTACCACGATGGGCTGGTTATACGACTCCATCCAATGGCGGCCCTGATTGATACCGCGCGGCGAGAGCATGGCGTTCTGATACACCGGGATCTTCGCGACCGTCAGTTCGTCGGTGTCGCGGCATACCGCGTTGCCCACCAGACCGCGCAGGCCTTGGGCTGTCCAGGAGAGTGCATTGTTCGATCCGCACATGCCGTTGTCGATGGCGTTGTTTTCCACCACCAGCACGGTGCCCGGCCTGACCAGCCTGCCGTAGCCGCCGCCCCGGCCGGCCCCTTCCACGCGAAGTTCCGCCGGCGGGCCCCAGCCATCGGGTCCCTCCCATGTACGCTCCGCCGCGTGCGAGGCGAACCGGGGAGAGGTCTCCTGCGCCGGAACCAGTCGCACTGTCAATGCCACGCCGTGCATGCGGTGCGTGAGCTTCTCGTCCCGCCAGAGCGGCCGGATGCTCCGGTCCATCGTGGTGACGCCTTGCAGGCCAACGGCATCCAAAGCGTCGATGACATCGCATACGCGAACGCCATCGTACAGTTTCAAGGTCTTCTCGTCCTCCGCCGCGGTATATACCTTGGCTTTCAGGTACTGCGCGGAGGGTGCGGGCGCCTGTCCGGCCTGGCCCCAGGCCACAACCGCGACGCCCATTAGCAACGCTGCTTTCTTCATTGACTTCACCTCTATCTTCGTCATCGACTTCACCCCTTGTCGGACGGAGATCTCCCGTCCCTTTTCTGCTGAGTCCCCGAACCGTCGCCGGCAGAAACCGGGAACGGCCCTGTAATGCTAGCGACGAACGGCGTCGCTGCCGCGCCCGGGCAGAGGCTCTTCCTGTGGACTCCTGCCCGAATCCTCTGTCGAGCTACCGTCTCCGGTTTCGCGCCCCCATCGGAGGATGTCTTCCATTGCGCTCATGATGTGATGCTCCATGACGCGTTCCGCACCGCCGGCATCACCCGTGCCGATTAATTCGATCAGTTGCTGATGCTCCTCAATCGCACGCACCGGCCGGCCGGCTATGCGGATGGTCTTGGCCATCAGCATTTCGCTCTGTAGCCGGAGTTGACCCATCATGCCGGTCAGGTAAGAGTTCCTGGCCGCATTCAGAATTGCCGCGTGCAAATCGCGGTTGTAGATCCGGTAGGCGTCCATGTCGCCGGCTTCCAA
>JAPKZC010000325.1:0-624 GCA_026394025.1 Candidatus Solibacter sp. | reverse complement strand
TTTCCGGTGGCCTGATGGCCCCGCAACCACACCAGTTCGTCGCGGCCTATGCGCTGGCACGCCAGGCGAACGCTGAAGCATTCCAGCGAGCCCCGGAGCTCGTAGAGTTCCTGGATCTGTGGTCTGGTGTGCTCGCGAACGAACCAGCCCTGGTTCGGCTGTTTGACGGCAAGCCCATCGCCTTCCAGCCGGTACAGGGCCTCCCGCACCGGCGTGGCGCTTACCTCCAGTTGACGCGCGATCACGTCGGGCCGCAGCGCCGCCCCCGCCTCGAAACCGCCGTTGATGATGCCATTCAGCAGCACCTGGTAGACGCGCGTTCCCAACTGCATGATCTCTGGCAGCCGATCCAGAACCTGCCCCGTGCCATCCTGCGGAGGCTTACCATTTGACATAGACAACCTTCAGCTTCGAGTAGAAATCCCTGGCCGTCGGCCCGATGGAAAACGCTCCGTACCCGGAACTCTTCCTTCCGCCGAATGGCACATGGGCCTGGCTTGCGGTGCCGTGATTGATGTGCACCATGCCGGATTCAATACCGGCCACGAATTTCTGCACCAGGTCCTGCCTCGAGGTGAACACCGCCGCCGCCAGTCCGTAAGGCGTCCCGTTGGCGACAGCGAT
>JAPKZC010000290.1 GCA_026394025.1 Candidatus Solibacter sp. | reverse complement strand
GCACCGCGTCGGTATCCATCTCCTCGAACTGCGATCCGGCGTAGGCGATGGGGCGGCGGGGCACGACCTCCAGGCCCTCGGTTTTGGCAATGGTCTCCTCGCGCCCGTGCGGTTCGAAGTAGCCAATGGCGACGTCCACACCTTGGGCGCGCAGCGCCTGCGCCTCTTCCAGCATGCGGTAGGTCTTACCGACGCCCGCGGCATACCCCAGGTAAACCTTGAGATGGCCTGGGCGCTTCATGGCGCCTCCGCGTGGGGAAAGAGGCGGACGTCGAAATCCTCGGCCGCATCGATCAACCTCTCCACGGGACTGCGTTCGCGTTGCGAGTGGCCGAGGAAAAGTTGGGTGATGCGCTGCTCATGCGCGAATTCGAGCAGCACACCGGCGAAATCGCCGGTCTTCAGGCAATGCACCTGCGCACCCATTTCGCGCGCCAGGGCCAGGTACTCGTCGAGGCGAGCCCGATCCGCTGGGTCCAACTCGGGCTGTTCCACGTAGGCGGCCAGCAACGCTCCATGGAATCGGCGGGCGTTGCGATGCCCGCTTTCGAGCATGGCCCGCGCATTGCTACGCGGCGTTAAGCACACCAGGATCCGCTCCTGGGCGCCCCAGCAGGCTGAAACGCCGTGCGAGTCCAGGTACTCCTGCAACTGCCGGTCCACCACGTCGGCGGCCAGCAACAGGGCCAACTCGCGCAGTTCGGCGAGCACGCGGGGATCGCCCATGGTGACATCGGGCGGCGCATCGACGACTTCGATTTCGTCGGCTTCGTGGAGGAAGCTCTCGGGGATGTCGGAGGCGGCGCGTTTCCCGGTGAAGCGTTCGACCGCCTCCTGCTGCTCCCGAATGTACTGTACGTTGACGGCCGTGATGACGGCGATGCCGTGGCGCAGAATCTCCTCGACATCCTGCCAGCGTTCGGGGTTGCGGCTGCCCGGCGGATTATGGAATGCCAGTTGGTCGATCAGGCAGACCTGGGGATGACGGCGGAAGACAGCGGGCAGGTCGATGGCCCCATCGATCGCGGGGATGATCTCGAGGCGGGAGACAATCTCGCGGACGGCGCCGGGGATTTCATTCTGCGCGGCGGCGATGACGACGTCCTGCCCACGTTCCTTACGGCGCCGCCCTTCGTCGAACATGCGCAGCGATTTGCCGACACGCGACGCATATCCCAGGAAGATCTTGAGACGGCCTCGGCGTTCACGGCGCTCCTCCGCCTGCACGCGGCGGAGCAATTCGTCGGGATTGGGCCTGCGATCGGTTCGGCCGGTCACTATGCTTAGGTTAGTCCTTTGGAACGACAGGCCGGGAGGCCTGTCCCACAGCGTCCAGGGCGAGGTTGAGCTTCAGTATGTTGACGCGAGGCTCACCCAGAACGCCTAACTGGCGGTCATCGGTGTGGGCGGCTACCAATTGGCGGAGAGCGGTGGCGCTCATGCCGCGAGCGGCGGCGACGCGGGGCACCTGGGCATCGACGGCTTCGGGGCTGAGGTGCGGGTCCAAGCCGCTGCCCGAGGCGGTGACCGCATCGCCGGGGACGGCGCCGGAGAATGACGGGTTCTCGGCGCGGAACTTCTTGACGTCGTCACCTACTCGGTCGGCCAGTTTTTGGCTGGTCGGGCCCAGATTGCTACCGCCCGAAGCCGAGGCATCGTAGCCATCGTTGCCGGCCGCCGAAGGGCGGCCGTGGAAGTACTCGGGTTTGGTGAAGCGCTGGCCAATCAGCGCCGAACCCACGGTGCGGCCATTCGCCTGAATCATGCTGCCATCCGCCTTGTCGCGGAACAGGACCTTGGCCAGGCCGGTGACAAACAGCGGATACATCACCCCGGTAAGGAGAGTCAATACCAAAGTGGCTTTCAGTGCGATGAGAAGTTGTTTCATGTTCGTTCTCGCCTACGCGAGGTGAAGCAGGCCCAAAAGACGATCGATCATCCAGATTCCGGGGAAGGGCGCGATGACACCGCCCACGCCGTAAACCAGCAGGTTGCGGCGGAGCAGGGCGGCGGCGCTCGTGGGCCGGTACTTGACGCCGCGCAGTGCCAGGGGAATCAGCACGACGATGATCAGCGCGTTGAAGATGACACTCGCGAGCACGGCGCTCTGCGCGCTATGCAGGCCCATGATATTGAGCCTGGCGAGCGCCGGATAAGTGGCCATGAACATGGCCGGCAGAATCGCGAAATATTTGGCGATATCGTTGGCGATGGAAAAAGTGGTGAGCGCGCCGCGCGTCATGAGCAGTTGTTTGCCGATGGCGACGACCTCGATGAGCTGGGTGGGATTACTGTCCAAGTCCACCATGTTGCCGGCTTCCTTGGCGGCCATGGTGCCGGTGTTCATCGCGAGGCCCACATCGGCCTGGGCGAGGGCTGGCGCGTCGTTGGTGCCGTCGCCGGTCATGGCGACGAGGCGGCCGCCGGCTTGTTCCTTGCGGATCAGGTCCATCTTGTCCTTGGGGGTGGCCTGAGCCAGGAAATCGTCCACGCCGGCCTCGGCTGCGATGGAGGCCGCGGTGAGCGGGTTGTCGCCGGTGATCATGATGGTGCGGATGCCCATGTCGCGGAGTTGCTGGAAGCGCTCCCGCATACCGCCTTTGACCACGTCCTGGAGGTGCACCACGCCGAGGACTCGGAGGCGATCCGCCACCACGAGGGGAGTGCCGCCAAAGCGGGAGATGCGGTCGGTGATCTCGGTCAATTGCGGTGGGACGAAGCCGCCGCGCTCGCGGACGAACTCGGTGACGCTATCGGTGGCGCCTTTGCGAACGCGCCGTCCGTCGATATCGACGCCGCTCATGCGGGTCTGTGCGGAGAACGGGATGAAGTGCGCCTCGTGGGCGGCCACTTCACGGGCGCGGATATTGAACTTTTGTTTGGCGAGGACGACGATGGAGCGGCCCTCCGGGGTTTCGTCGGCCAGGCTGGAAAGTTGCGCCGCGTCGGCCAACTCTTCTTCGCTTACGCCGGCCAGGGGAAGGAACTCGACAGCCTGGCGATTGCCGAAGGTGATGGTGCCCGTCTTGTCCAACAGCAGGGTGTTGACATCGCCCGCTGCCTCCACCGCCTTGCCGCTCATGGCCAGTACGTTGTGCTGCATGACGCGGTCCATGCCGGCGATGCCGATGGCGGAAAGCAGTCCGCCGATAGTTGTGGGGATCAGACAGACCAGTAGCGAGATCAACACCGTAACGGTGGGCGCGGTGCCGGTGCCGCTCGAGGCCACGCTAAAGATGGCCAACGGCTGTAGGGTAACTACGGCGAGCAGGAAAATGAGGGTCAGGCCCGCGATCACGATATTGAGGGCGATTTCGTTGGGTGTCTTCTGGCGCTGGGCGCCTTCCACGAGCGCGATCATGCGGTCCAGGAAGGTCTCGCCGGGGTTGGAGGTGATGCGCACCTTAATCCAATCGCTCAACACCTTGGTGCCGCCAGTGACGGCGCTGCGGTCGCCGCCGGATTCGCGGATGACGGGAGCGCTCTCTCCGGTGATGGCAGATTCGTCCACGCTGGCGATGCCTTCGATGACGTCGCCGTCACCGGGAATGGTCTCGCCGGCTTCCACGATGACGGTATCGCCGCTACGCAACAGGGCGGCGGCGATCATCT
>JAPKZC010000367.1 GCA_026394025.1 Candidatus Solibacter sp. | reverse complement strand
ACGAGACGCAGCATCCGCCGTTGACGCGCGCCATGATCGCGCTGCTGCCGTACCTTTCCGGCACGCGCCCGCGCGGCCAGCCGACCTTTCAACTGGAAGGCTGGGACCTGATCACCTACGAACATCATCCGGAACAAACCGTGATGCGCATGCGGCTGGGCAACCTGCCCTTCTTCGTGCTGGGGTGCCTGGTGGTGTTCTACTGGGCGCGGCGTTACTTCGGGACGGCGAGCGGGATAATCGCCACCTGCCTGTTGACGCTGATTCCGACCGTCCTGGCGCATGCCGGCCTGGCCACCACAGACATGGGCCTCACGGCGTGCCTGGGGGCTGCCTTTGTGGCGATGCTGGTCTGGGCCGAGGAGCCCACTGGCAAACACGGTGTGGTCTTCGGATTCTGTATGGCGCTGGCGTTGCTCAGCAAGTTCACCACGCTGGGATTTTTTCCCATGGGCGCGGGGATCGGGCTCGGGTTCTACCTGGCGGCGGAGCGTCCGGGTATGGAGGGGCTCAAGCAACTGGTGAAGGAACGCGCGTCCAGTTTCGCCATCGCGGTGGGCGTCTGCCTGTTCACGGTGTGGGCGGGGTACTTCTTCTCGTTCGGCAAGGTGCCGTTCTGGAATGTGAGCCTGCCGGCGTGGGAATACTTCGACGGCATCCGCGTGGCGTTGCTGCACAACACGGAAGGCCATCCGGCGTGGCTGCTGGGTGAGGCGCGGCGTTACGGCTGGTGGTATTACTTCCCGGTGGCGCTGGGGGTGAAGACGCCGCTCGGGCTGCTGGTGCTGGTGCTGGTGGGCATGGGCGTGTGCTGGAAAAATCGGCGCCGCGTGGTGTACCTGATGCCGCTGGCCTTCTCAACGGGCATTCTGCTGCCCGCCATGGCCGGCAACGTGAACATCGGAGTGCGTCACGTGCTGCCGGTGTATCTGGCGTTTTCCGTGGTGGCGTCGGTGGGACTGGTGCAACTGGCGCGCCTGTCCAACAGCAGAGCGTGGGCAGGGGTGGTGGCGGTTGGGCTGGTGCTGTGGGTGGCGGCGGCCGGCGCGCTGCATCATCCGGATTACATTCCGTACTTCAACGAACTGGTGCGGGGCCAGCCCGACCGCGTGCTGTGCGATTCCGACTACGATTGGGGACAGGATATCAAACGCCTGGCGGCGCGTCTGAAGCAACTGGGCGCCACACAGGTGAACTACGGGTACGTCAACTCGTATGACAACAGCTTTCTGGAGACTTATCCCGGCCTGCCGCGGATCCAGAACATCCACCCGCTGCAACCCGCCGAAGGTTGGACCGCGGTGTGTCCCACGATGGATCACGCCACGCAATACGGCCTGGAATACCGGTATCCCAACATACAGCCCTGGTATGCCTATCTTCCGGTGAAAGAGCGCGTGGGGACGATCGACCTCCTGTATCTGGCGCCGGGCAGCCTGGACGGCAAGAAATAACCACGCATGTCAAAGAGAAAGACGAAACCGCCGCCGCGCCCCGCCGCGGAACCCGCCGGCCCGGCGACTCCGGGGTTCTGCGAAGCCACGCTGATTCCATTTCTGGCGCGCCGCTCACTGATGCTGGCCGCCGGCCTGATTGTGCTGGCCAGCCTGCGCATTGTTTCTACTTATTCGGAAATCAGTCCGACCTGGGACGAACCGGGACACATGGCATGCGGCTTACAGTACCTGGCGCAGCACGTGTACCGCTACGAAGCGCAGCATCCGCCGCTGGCGCGAGTGATGTCCGCGCTGGGCCCCTATCTTGCGGGCGCGCGGCCGATGGGGATCAAGAATCAGGATCAGGAAGGGGTGGCGGTGATGTATCGCGACGGAAATCCGGCGCGGATGCTGACCCGCATGCGGCTCGGCATACTGCCATTTTTCGTGGTGGCGGCTTTGGTGGTGTGGCTTTGGGGAAGGCGGCATTTTGGCAACGCGGCGGCGGCGCTGGCGACGGGCCTGTTCACCCTGGTGCCCACCGTGCTGGCTCACGGCGGAGTGGCCACCACGGACATGCCGCTGACCGCCTGTCTGCCGGCGGCTTTCTTCGCGCTGTTGCTGTGGGCCGAAGAGCCCACCTGGAAGTACAGCCTGCTGCTGGGTGCGGTCACCGCGCTGGCGGTGGTCAGCAAGTTTACCGCATTGGGCTACCTTCCGGCGGCGGCGCTTTTCGCTTTCGTGGCGTATTTGATAGTCGAGCGCCCCGGAGTGGACGGCGTGGCGGCCGCCGCCAAAGCGCGCGCCTTACCCGCCGCGCTTGCAGTGTTCACCGGTGCGTTTGGGATCTGGGCGGTGTACTCCTTCTCCTTCGGCAAGGTGAACGCGTGGGGCATCAGCCTGCCCGCTCCGGAACTCTTCGATGGCGTGAGCTTCGCGATGTACCACAACACCAAGGGACACGCGGCGTATTTCCTGGGCGAGATCCGTAACACGGGCTGGTGGTATTTCTTCCCGGTGCTGCTGGCGGTGAAGACGCCGCTGGGGTGGCTGGCGGCGGTGGGCTTTGGGCTGGCCGCGTGGTGGGGCAAGCGCGCGCAACTGGCGTACTGGATGCCGGTGGCGTTCGCGGCGGGCATCCTGCTGCCCGGGATGACGAGCCACGTGAATATCGGACGGCGCCACATCCTGCCCATCTTCACGGGGCTGGCGATACTGGCGGGACTCGGTCTGCTGCGTCTGCTGGAACGCGCCGCCCGCACCAAATGGGCGGGTCCGCTGGCCGCGGCGCTGGTGCTGTGGGTTCTGGTGTCGGGCGCGTTTAAGCATCCGGATTATCTTTCCTACTTCAATGAACTGGCGGGGTCCGCTCCGGAGCGGATCGTGGTGGACAGCGATCTGGACTGGGGCCAGAACATCATCCGCCTGCAACACAGATTGCGCGAACTCGGCGCCAGCCAGGTGTCGTTTGGAGACGTGAACCTGCGCGCCAACCATCTGATGATGTGGCCCGGTCTGCCCATGGTGCGGAATCTGGACGCCTTCCGCCCGGTGGAGGGATGGACGGCGGTGAGCCCGACCATGTGGATGCTGCGCAAGTACGGCTTGAGCACTCGGGATCTCAGCGTGCCGCCCTGGTGGGCTTACTACCGCCCGGTGGAAAAGGTGGGCACGCTGTGGCTCTACTACGTGCCGCCGGGATCGCTGCGGCAGGCGATGCCCGGCGGGCGGTAGTGGGCGGCATCGAGGTCAATGATCTTGGCGGGCCTTCCCGTGGTGGAGGAAACGGGCGAAATTCGTATCCGCCCCTGTCATGTGGTGCTCGGTCCAGAGCCGCACGAACTGTGCCAGCGCATAGCATCGATTGACGACGCCCGAACTCAGGTCGTCCCGAAGCCCGCTCATCTGTCCGAGGAGTTTTCGGTGCTCATCGATATGCAACTCCAACCCCGGGAAGCTGTTTGTCCGCATCAGGCTTTCTTCGGAGTCAAAATGCTTCTGGAAGCCTTCAATCAACTGCGTCAGGCGCATTTCGAGTTCGGCGCGCGACGCCTCAGCGTCCACCGCGGCTGAGAACTCGTCCTCCCGCGCGAACAACTCCAAGTGCTCGTGGTCCATTTGAGGCACGGATAGCATTAGATAGTCGCCCCGTTCTGTTGGCTGCATGTTGTCACCTTTCCCAGGCCAGACTGGAACGCCTGACTATAACGGTCATTCTGCGGGCGAAGGGGTAGGTATTCAATACTGCCGAATGTTAACGCTATCCCGCGGGCACGGAGAAACTCCGGCACCTCGGCGGGGTGGTCCGGCATGGTGTTTTCGCGGTGGCACGGCGCGGTGCGGTATCCTCCTTAAAGGGGAACCATCATGAAAACGATTTTGATTAGCGCCGGAGTGCTGCTCGCCGCGGCGAGTCTGGCTTGCGCCGAAACCAAGAGCGGTCAAACGGAATCCGTCGCCATCGGCGGCAAGACGATCGGCATCAAGTATTCCGCGCCGGCGGTGAATGGGCGTGTGGGCAAGCTATTCGGCAAGGACGGCAAGATCGGCTCGGACGCGACCTATCCCGTGTGGCGCGCGGGGGCCAATACAGCTACCGCGATTCATACGGATGCCGATGTCGACCTGGGCGGGTTGGCGGTGCCGAAGGGAGACTACTCGCTGTACATCGACGTGGGGAATCCGGCGAGTTGGGAGCTCATCATCAACAAGCAGACCGGCCAATCGGGGATGACGTACGATGCCAAACAGGAACTGGGCCGGGTGAAAATGACCATGGGGAAGCCGGCGGCGATGGTGGAACAGTTGAAGTACACGCTGTCCAGCGCGGGTGGGAACAAAGGCAATCTCCAGCTGGCTTGGGAGAACGTGGTCGCGTCGGTGAATTTTACGGTAAAGTAAGGTCCGCGTCAGACGCGCAGGAACCAGCCGCGGCGGTAAAGCAAATACGCCACCGCATAGATTACCGCGACGAAAGCCAGGGAGTAGAGCAGCGAAGCGTTGGGCGGCGAGGCCAGAGGCGCGAACACCGCGCGGTAGAGGTACGCCTGAAGCGAAATCGGGCCGCCAGCAGCGCGTACGCGCACATCACCGAGGATTTCGGCTACAAACTCGGAAACCATATAGACGGCAATGGCGTTCATGCCGAAGATCACCAGCGGCCTGGCCGGCTTGTGCCAGCCGAGCCCGTCGATGAACCAGGCGAAGATGGCAAAGACGATGAAGTCCAGGCCAGCCATGAAGAGGGCGAAGGAATCTGTCCAAAGCTTCTTGTTGATGGGCAGCCAGGCCGAGCAGATCAGGCCCGCCGCGAGCAGGAGGCTGCCGGCCACGAACAGCCACGTGGTGCGCTCCGGCAGGGGGCGCCGCATGCGGAGAATCTGGCCGGCCAACACACCAAATAGGGCCGTGGCGATGGCCGGCAGGGTACTGACCAGACCCTCAGGATCCCAGGTTTTGGTGTGGGCGTAGTTGTGTGTCCCCAGCACTAGCCGATCGATATAGTGGGCGAAGCATCCAATAGGCGGCAAAGAGTCCCACAATCCACAGGATCTGGCCGCGGACGCCGGTGAAGAGGTAGATGGCCGAGGCGACAAGATAGCATATGGCGAGGCGCTGCAGCACGCCCAGAATTCGCTGCGAGCCCAAGTCGAAGTTGGGGAAGGCATAGACGAAGAGGCCGAGCATGAAGAGCACGGCGGCGCGGCGCGCGATCTGCGCCATCAGGCGGGATTTCGGGATCCCGGCGGCCAGGCGCTTGCCCAGGGAAAGGGTGATGGCCACGCCCACAATCCAGACGAACGAGGGGAATACGGTGTCGGTGATGGTCCAGCCGTGCCACTCCGCGTGCTCCAACTGGGGATACGAGTCACGGCTGCTGCCGGCGTTGTTGACCAGCACCATGAGGGCGATGGTGGCGCCGCGGAAGGCGTCGAGCGAGACCAGTCGTTGGGGTTGCGGTGTCATGGCGTTTTTCGGAGGCTTCCGGGCGGAACGTAGTACAGCAAGTAGGAGCCGACGCGTTCCGTGGGACGCAGGTTATCGAACCAGGGCTGCATGTTGGGATAGCGGAAGAAGAGGCCGTATTGGGTGGTCTTGTCGATGGTGGGGCTGACGGCGGTCCAGCCCTCGGCCGGAATGGCGGGGTGGATGGGCTTGATCTTCGGCAGACCCGGCCAGACTTCCAGGTACGCGCTACGGCCGTTCTTGACTCCGAAATTGACCTCGGTAGCCCCCAGTTCTTTCAGCCTGCGGGCGAGTGGTTTGGTGCTTTGACCCCAATCGAGGTCGGAATCCACCAGCACCTTCTCCGGTTCGCTGCCCACGAACTCGTTGAAATACGCCAGGTAGTCCGGATGGCTGAGCGCGCCCGAGATGGCCAGCCAGAGCACCAGGGCAAGGGCGCCCGCTGGTGTCGCTTGCGCCACGCGTATCAGGCCGGCGGCCGCAATCACGGAGAAGCCCAGGTAGATGGGGAGAATGTGGCGTACGCCGATATTGACGTGGCTGCTCATGGCGGGCAGGAGGATGCCCAGCGCGAAGGCCACGGGCAGCCAGGCGCCAGGGCGCGCACGCCGGTTGACGCACAGCCACACGCCAAGGGCCAGCAGGAGGAGCAAGGCGATGGGCGTCTTGACGGCGAGAGCGACCGGGAAATAATACCACCATCCATTGGTGCCGTTGCGGCCCAACAGGTAGGAGGGATGGCCCTCCTGGTTATGGCGGAGAGCAGTGCGAATGCCGTCGAAGAACTCCGGCGCGGGCAAACTGGCGCCGCCTGCGGTGATGGAGCCGAAGGAGAAGTAGTAGGCCGCCCAGATGGTCAACGCGCCGGTCGCCGCCGCCAGCAGGAGGGCTGGCGCGCGAACGCGTACGAGTTGCGCCAATTGCGCGCGCCCCGGCCTCACCACCAACGCCCAGGCCAGCAACGCCAGAAGGGCGCCGGCGGGAAAGTACCCGAGCGCGGTGAACTTAGAGAGTGCGGCCGACGCGCCCGCCAGTCCCAGGAATACGGACCTCTTCCAGGTGGGCGCCTCGGCCCAGAGAACGAGCGCGAAGAAAGCCGCGCCCAGGCAGGCGGCAAGGGCCATATCGGTAGTGGCCAGCCCGGCGTGCGCCAGCACCGGCGGCAACAGTGTAAATAGAAGGGTGGCGAGAGAGGCCGCCGGGCCGCCAAAGATGTGGCGGGTCCAGAAGAAGACGACCAGGCAGGCCAGGAGAAAGAAGGGCAGTATCCCGGCACGCATCAGGGTCAGAAAACGATCGGGATTGGCGGAGCGGACGAGCAGCCCCACGCCTTCGTTTTCGCGATCCGGATTCCCGGTGGGACGCGCGCCATCGAGATAGGGCAGCACGGCGGTCATGGCGCGCGCCAGGGGCGGATGCTGCGGCTCATAGCGGTAGACGTGCTTCGCCAGGTATTCCAGACCGCAGGCGAAATGTTGCGGCTCATCGAAGGTCAGGCCGAGCTGCGACCAGGTAGCGGCGATGCGCAGGCAAGCGATCGCCATGCAGCACAGGGCAATCGCCAGCGCCCACTTCTCGAAGAACGGAAGGATCCGGGAATCCCAGAAACCGGGCGCAGGCGCGCTGGCAGGTACCGGTACGGTGCGCGGCAGCGCTCTCGCTTTGTTCTTGGACACCGGAGAGACCCTTCCGGCTTAAAGCTCGATGCCGAGTTCGTCGGCCACCTTCACCAGGGTGGTAATCAGGCGGTCGACATGCTTCTCGGTGTGCGCCGCGGTGCACGAAATCCGGAGCAGGTTTT
>JAPKZC010000341.1:3556-7782 GCA_026394025.1 Candidatus Solibacter sp. | reverse complement strand
CGCCACGCGGCGGCGGCGGACCTCTATGCCATCTGCGCCGATTTTGTCGGTTCAGTCAACCGCCTGCTGGCGCGCACGGAGATCGCGCTTGACCCGCCCGGCTACGGCTCCAACTCCTTTCAGGAGGACCTGGTCAACCTGATGCAGATCAACGTGCGCGGCCGGATCCTGCAAGTTTCGTTTTCGGCAACACCGGAACTGATCTCCACCGAGGACTTCCGCGTCCCCTACACCCTGGAAGGTACCGTGCGGGCCTTCAACCAGGAACTGCTCGACAAGGACATCATCGAAGAGCAGCTGATCTTCTATACCCTGGAGCACCACAAGAAGATGTGGCGTTTCTTCGATGCCCGCACCTATCGTTCCGGACCGTTCGATCAGGAGTATCTGATCGGACTGATGGAGCAACTCCTGTGACGCCCTGGGCGCATCTCGGCGCTGCCAGCGGATCTCCGTGTATCATGAGTAAATGACAACCGCCCCGCCACCCGTTTTGGACGTTGCCGCTCAAGCCGTGATGGACCTGGAGCGCGAGTATCTGCTACAGAACTACGCACGGTATCCGCTCGTGCTGGCCCGCGGCAAGGGCTGCCACCTGTGGGATCTGGCCGGCAAGCGTTACCTGGATTTCATCTCCGGCATCGGCGTCAACGCGCTAGGTCACGCTCACCCCCGTCTGATCAGGGTCATCCGCGAACAAGCCGCGCTGCTGATCCATTCTTCGAATCTCTACTATCACCAGTATCAGGGTCCGCTGGCCAAGCGGCTGTCGCAGATGAGCGGATTGCCGCGGTGCTTCTTCGCCAACACGGGGACCGAGGCGATCGAAGGCAGCCTCAAGATGGTGCACTCGCACGGCCGCGCCTTAGACCCGGAGAAATACCAGGTGATCGCGCTGGAAAATGGGTTCCACGGGCGGACGTTCGGCGCGCTCTCGATCACCGGACAACCCAAATACCGGCAGGATTTTGAACCGTTGGTCCCTGGCGTGCGCTTCGTGCCGGCCAACGACATCGGGGCGCTGGAAGGCGCCTTCAGCGATCGTACCGCCGGTATGGTGCTCGAGATGATTCAGGGCGAGGGCGGCATCCATCCGCTGACGCCTGAGTTCGTTGCCAAGGCGCGCGAACTTGCCGACCGCCACAACGCATTGTTGATCGCCGACGAAACCCAGTGCGGGGTGGGACGCCCGGGCACCTACTTCGCCTACCAGCGTTCGAACCCTGTCATTCTGCCCGACGTGATGGTCACGGCCAAGCCGCTCGCCTGCGGCATCCCGTTGGGCGTCATCATGGCCAACGAGAAGGCCGCGGCCACCATCAAGCCAGGCATGCACGGCACCACCTTCGGGGGCGGCGCGCTGGCGTGCCGGGTTGCGCTGGAATTCTGCGACATCCTGGATGACCTGTTACCCTCCATCCAGCGCGTGGGCGGCTACTTTCATGTGGAACTCAACGAGCTGGCCCGCAAGTATGCGTGCATTAAGGAAGTCCGCGGTTTTGGCCTGATGCTGGGCGCCGAACTGCACGTGCCCGGCAAACAGATCGTGCTCGACGCCATGGCGGAAGGACTGCTCATCAACTGCACGCACGACACGGTTCTGCGCTTCCTGCCACCGTATATCGTGAAGGAAAAAGAAGTCGATCAGGCGGTTAAGATTTTGGGCAGGATTCTGTCCAAGGTCAAATGACGCGACGCCATCAGTGCGTCATCGAATAGATGATGTAGTTCACGCCGAGGCGGATCGCCAGATCGGCAAATTTCGCCGGATAGCGCGGATCGTCGGCATATTCCCAGGCGTCCCCCACGTCGGAGTTATAGGAGATCGCCACCATGACGCGGCCCTGGGCGTCGAAAATCCCGCGCCAGTGCGCGCCCCGGCCGTCGGCGCCGCCCTTGTACCCGTTGTACAGGTGCGCCTGCCCCGGAATCTGGTAGCGATCGTTGATGTCGTATACGGTGTGAAAAATGGCGTCGGCGTCTTCGATGTCGCGGATCGGGAATTCGGGAAACGCCTTCTTCATGCGGCTCTCGAATTCATACCACTCCGCCTGCCCGTGAAAATCGTCAGCCATGAAGAAGCCGCCGCGCAGGCAATATTCGCGCAGCGCCTTCCCTTGTGCATCGGAGAGTCCCCACTCGCCCACTTGGACCGCGTAGATCCACGGCCAATCGTAGGCGTCGCCTTCCTCCAGGTTCACGGGCTGTTCCACGCTGCGCGTGTGGACGCGCGTGAGGCGTCGCACCGCCTTGGAAAAATGCCGATCCGCCCTCGGATAATCCTGCGTCCAGAGCGAAATACCCTGGTGCCATTCGGCGTCGCGCCCGCGATAGCCATTCAACGGCCCAGGGGGAAACATCAGACGGGCGAAGACGAACTCGGTGCTTTCCTGCCAATCCGGCGTAACTTCGAAGGTGAAGTACTCGACTCCGGGGAACTGGCGGAACGGCCGCTGGAACGCGTACAGGGCGCTCAGGCACAGCAAGCCGCACGCCGCCCCACGCAGTGCCTTCCGAAAGTCCATCCCAGCCCTCTAACAGAGCATATCATCGCCGGAGGGTGCCGCCAGGGTAGGGTAGGGTCCTGGGCCGCCATCCTAACGCTTCAGAATGTCTATATTGCCGTTCTGATTGGTGAGACGCATCTCGCAGCCGCCACCCGCGATTTTCCCGCTGATTGAATCTGCCGCAATCGCGCCGCTTACCGTCATTTCGTGCTCGGAGTGAATCCGCCCGAACGAGGTCTTCCCGCTAACCGTGTATCCCAACCCCGCCGGTACGGCGACGCGAATCGGCGCGAAGCTGGTTTGAATCGCGATCGGCCGGCACGCCTGCCCGGCCTTCGCCGACACGGTCACCGATCCGTTGCCGCTCTCCACCGTCACCGCTCCGCCCGCATCTTCCACCGTGACGCCGGCAAACGACGTCTTCGCGTACACCTCGCCGCCGATGCCAATCATCCGGATGGCCGCGTTCCCGCCCGTCACCCGGGCGCCGCCCTTCACGCCGCGCAGGTCCACATTCGCGAACGTGGTCTGTATGTTCGCCGCCTCTCCCACGGTATCGCCGGTTACCGCCGAATTCTGCGCGAGCACTCGCACCGTCTTGCCGATTCCCGTGAACTTGACGGCGGCGAACGACGTCTGCAAATCGGCCATTCCTGCCACGCTGTTCGCCTCCACCCTGCCGTTCTGGTTGCGTACCGTCACATCGGATTTCGCGTCCCACACGCGTACGTCGCCAAAGCTCGTCGTGACCATCGCGATATCGCCGACGTGCTCCACGTCCACTTTGCTGTTGCCGCCGCGCACGGTCAGCCCCTTGCCGACGTTGGTGATCCGCACCTCGCCGAACCGGTTGGTGACCTCGGCGCTCCCGCTGATGTCGCTCGCCCGCACCGAGCCGTTGCCGTTCACTACCGTCACGTCGCCATCGATGGTAGTCACCTCGACGCTGCCGAATGACTTCTCCACACGCCGGTGGCCGCGCCCCTGCATGAGCAGCACGCTGCCGTTGTTGTTGTTGATGGTCGCCGCTGCGCGTAGTTTCTGTACCGTCACTCTGCCGAAGCGATTGCGCAATTCCAGCGGCGCCGTTTCCGGCATCTGTATTTCCAGGTTCACCGAATGTGACAGATTGCCCCGCCAGTTGCGCGGATACTCGGTGCGGACGGTGACGCCGGTGCTGTTTTCCTCCACCCGGACCTGGATCTGATCGCAGAAGGCGCGCGCCTGGTTCGCCGAATCGGCCGAGCAACGGATGGCGGCCTGCACCGCGACTTCGTTCTTTGTCTGCGTGCGGACGTTCACGCTGCCGCCCGAATGATCGACCCGCAACGTCCGCCCGCCGGGCAGCGCCAGCGTCTTCTTCGCGCGCCGGCCAGGCCAGCGCGCAGCCGCACAGCAATACGAGGCTAGTTGTGATTCGCATTCTGTTCGAAAGCACTGACCTCGCGCCGGCGGCACGCCGCCAGCAGCTCGGACTCGTTGTCATACTCCGTGGCTTGGAGTGGGTGAATCAACGCCGCAAGGCTCGCTTCGACCATTCTCTCCGTTTTTCGATCACCCTTTAGACGGGAGGGGGCCTGGCATGGTTGGAATTATTCCCTCGTCGGGTCCCATTCCCTGGCCGCTTACGGGCCGGACACAGTTTGGCAGGTTACTCAAACAGACTCCTGGCCGCTGATCACCGCCGGTGGCCAAAAGTCCTTTTCGGCAGCTCAACTG